>CAXTUG010000079.1:0-5099 GCA_964247375.1 uncultured Sphingomonadaceae bacterium | reverse complement strand
GCGATCTCGACCTCGACCAGGTCGCCGACCTGGCCGCCGTCGATCAGCACCGACTGCAGCCAGGGCGACTTGCCCAGCTTCTGGCCGGGCAGCTTGCCCGATCGCTCGATCAGCACCTCGCAGGTGCGGCCGACGGTGACGCGGTTGAAGGCGTGCTGCTGCTCTGCGAGCAGGGCCTGCAGCCGCTGCAGCCGCTCGTCCATCACCGCCGGCGCGACCTGATCGGCCATCGTTGCGGCGGGCGTGCCGGCGCGCGGGCTGTACTTGAAGCTGAACGCCTGAGCGTGACCGACCGCGCGGACCACCGCCAGCGTCTCCTCGAATTCGGCGTCGGTCTCGCCGGGGAAGCCGACAATGAAGTCGCCGGAGACGGCGATGTCCGGCCGCGCCGCACGTACCCGCTCGATCAGGCGCAGGTAGGAAGCGACGTCGTGCGCGCGGTTCATCGCCTTCAGGATGCGGTCGCTGCCCGCCTGCACCGGCAGGTGGAGGAAGGGCATCAGGCTCGCGACCTCGCCATGCGCGGCGATCAGTCCCGCGGTCATGTCGTTGGGATGGCTGGTCGTATAGCGGATGCGGCGCAGCCCGGGCAGCCGGTCGAGCGCGCGGATCAGGCCATCCAGTCCCTGCGTGCGACCCTGCTCGTCCTCGCCTGCCCACGCATTCACGTTCTGGCCGAGCAAAGTGATCTCGCGCGCGCCGGCGTCGACCAGCGCCCTGGCCTCGTCCATCACCGCGTTCCACGGTCGCGAGACCTCCGCACCGCGGGTATAGGGCACGACGCAGTAGGTGCAGAACTTGTCGCAGCCTTCCTGCACCGTCAGGAACGCCGACGGCGAGGCGGCGCGGCGGCCCGGCAGCGCGTCGAACTTGGATGCCGCGGGCATGTCGGTGTCGACCGCCGTCCGCCCGGCCGCGGCGTCGGCGATCAGCGAAGGCAGGCGATGATAGGCCTGCGGACCGACGACCAGGTCGACCGCACGCGCCCGGCGCGGAATCTCCGCGCCCTCGGCCTGGGCGACGCAGCCGGCGACCGCGATCAGCGGCTTGCCGGCCGCGCGCCGCGCCAGCCGGCCGATGTCGGAATAGACCTTCTCCGCCGCCTTCTCGCGGATGTGGCAGGTGTTGAGCAGCACGAGGTCCGCCTCGTCCACGCCCTTCTCGACCATGCCTTCCGCCTGCATCAGCTCCGCCATGCGCGTGCCGTCATAGACGTTCATCTGGCAGCCGAACGACTTGACGTGGAAGGATTGCGGACGCGGACGGGAGCGATAGGACATCGGGGCCGGGCCATAGCGGAGGCGGCGGAAACAAGGAAGCGGCCCGACCGCCGGGCCAGACCGCTCCCCGCCACCCTGTAGCGAACGGCATCCTCTCCTGCGTACGGGGCTATATATGATTATCCCGCCGACCGTGCTCGGTGCCGTGCCGAACCGGTCCTATTCTCCTAGAGGATGGTTCATCAATACAGCAAGCATTCTGCCGAAGATGCGCGAATATCGGTGGATGCCATGGCAAATAAGCCACAATCCTGTTCGCAGCTGCAGCAATCGATGGCGGATGACGCCGCACGGCAGTATGGCTAAGCGCGTCCTTATGTCTTCGCCGCTCCCGCTTCGGCTGCTTCTCGACGGCTCCGCGCTGGTCGGCAACTGGCGCTGGCTGGCCGATCGCCATCCTGACGCCGCATGCGGCGCGGCGATCAAGGCCGATGGCTACGGGCTGGGCGGACGCGCGGTGCTCGACCGGCTGAGCGGCGCCGGTTGCCGCGACTTCTTCTGCGCGACCTGGGCGGAGGCGGCGGCGCTCGGCGAAATGCCGGCCGGCGTGAGCCTGTCGGTGCTGCACGGCGTCCGCGCCGAAGACATGGCCGATGCGCGCAGGCTGTCCGCGCGGCCGGTCCTCAACAGCGTTGCCCAGGTCGCGCGCTGGCGGGATGCGGGCGGCGGACCGTGCGACGTGATGGTCGATACCGGCATGAACCGGCTGGGCCTCGCCATGGAGGAGGCGCTGGGCGGCGCACTGGCGGGCTTGCCGATCGAGACGCTGATGAGCCATCTCGCCTGCGCCGACGATCCGGCGCACCCGATGAACGCCGCGCAGTTGCAGGCGTTCACGACGCTGCGGACGGCAATTGCGGCCAAGCGCTACAGCCTCGCCAACTCGGCCGGCGTGCTGCTGGGCCGCGACTATGCGTTCGACCTGACCCGTCCCGGAATCGCGCTCTACGGCGGCGTTCCGACGCCGGGCGCGACGGGGACAGCTCCGGTCGCGGCCATCGAGGCGCAGGTGCTGCAGGTGCGCGCGGTCGCGGCCGGCGAGGCGGTGGGCTACGGCGCAACATGGCGGGCGCCGGGCGAGACCCGCGTCGCCATCCTCAACGCCGGCTATGCCGACGGCTATCTGCGACTGCTCGCGCCCGCGGCGCACGCCTGGGCGGGCGACGTGCCGCTTCCGCTCGTCGGGCGGATCTCGATGGATCTGATCGCGGTCGAGGTCGCGCAGGCGGATGTGGGCGAGGGCGACTGGCTGCGCCTGGATTTCGATCTGCCGCGCCTGGCGGCGGCATCGGGACTGTCGCAATATGAATTGCTGACCGGATTGAACGGGCGGTTCGATCGCCGCTGGCGATGATGCGGAAGGGGAACAGGATGAGCCTTCGCTGCAGAATAGGCTGGCACAACCGCTCGCGCGGGCGGGCGCGACGCAAGGGCGCGGGCTGGATCAGCCGCTGCCGCCGCTGCGGCATCCCGATGCGACGTAACGACAACGGCAAGTGGAGGGTGGATCAGAGCGCGTATGAGACGCAGGCCGCGACCGCACCCGTCACGCCGCCGCCAGCAGCCGATCCACCCACGCCGGAACCAGCGCGCCGGCGCTTCCGAATTCGCTGGCCGAGAATAAGGCTGTTCCGGCGGAAGGCTCGAGATTGAGCTCCAGCGTGTCCGCGCCGACCGCGCGAGCCAGCCGGACGAAGCCCGCCGCCGGATAGACCGCGCCGGACGTGCCGATCGACACGAACAGGTCGGCCTCGCTCAGTGCCGCCTCGATCTCCTCCATGCGATAGGGAATCTCGCCGAAGAACACGATGTCGGGGCGCAGCCCGCCCGTCCGGCCGCAGGCGGGGCAGGGTGGCCGCGGCATCATGTCGCCCGCGAACGGGGAGCGCGCGCCGCATGTCCGGCAGAGCGCCGAGAGCAGTTCGCCATGCATATGGATCAGCCGCTCCGCCCCGGCGCGCTCGTGCAGGTCGTCGACATTCTGCGTGACGATCAGCAGGTCTCCCGACCATGCGGCGTCCAGCCGCGCCAGCGCGCGGTGCGCCGGATTGGGCTGCACGGACGCCAGCGCACGGCGGCGCTGATCGTAGAAGTCGAGCACCAGGTCGGGATCGCGCGACAGCGCCTCCGGCGTGCAGATATCCTCCACCCGCTGCCCTTCCCACAACCCGTCCGGCCCGCGGAAGGTGGCGAGCCCGCTCTCGGCCGAGATGCCGGCGCCGGTGAGGACGACGATGTTGCGGATGCCGGTCAAGACGCTATCTGCCATGCTGCAGCAGCGAGACGACGCCGATGATGCCGGTCACCATGATCTGCACGCCAACGCACAGCAGGAGAAAGGCGACCAGCCGCGAGAGGATGCGGGCGCCGGCAGGTCCCAATATTCCGGTCAGGCTGTCCGACCAGCGATAGCAGAGCCAGACCGTGAACGCGATGCCGAGCGCGGCGAGGCTGAGGCCGCCGAAGAAGGCCCACAGGCCGATGCCGCTGGACGGACGCTGCGAGGAGAGCGCGATCGCGACGGCAATGGTGCCGGGGCCAGTCGTGAGCGGCATGGTCAGCGGAAAGAAGGCGACGTCCTCGTCAGCGACCTGCGCCGGCTCGGCCGAACTCGCCTTGCGCCGCTCGTGCACCTCGGGCTGCATGAGCAGATCCCAGGCACGCACGGCCACGACGAGGCCGCCCGCGATCCGCAGCGCGCCGATGCTCACGCCGAAGAAGTTGAGGATGTACCCGCCGAGCCAGAGCGAGGCGAGAAGCACGATCGCGGAGTAGGTCGCGATCCTTCCGGCCATGCGGTTCCGGTCGGCGCGCGTTCTCCCGGCGGTGACCTCGTTGAAGATCAGGGCCGCGCCGAGCGGGTTGACGATCGAGAAGAGTGCCGGAAAGGCGAGCAGGAAAGAGCCGAAGAGGCTCTCCACCGGAAGAGGACTGATATCCAATGCGCCGATCCGTCCAAAGCCGCTGACGGAAATCCCGCCTGCCTCCGCATCTTTAGAGCAGCGTGCGGCAGAACCAAGTGCGACCGGGGTCGGCGACTCCACTGCGGACCATTGCCATCGCCGTCAGGATCCGATCACAGCCGCCAGTGGATGGCGCGGCGGTGTAGCGGCCAGATCAGGGCGATGATCAGCGCCAGGATCGCGATCGCGCAGGCGAGCGAGGCGAGCATCGGTGCGGCGACGAGGTGCTTCGCCAGGTCGAAGCCCCAGGCCTGCGGCGTCATCGTGCCGCCGCGCAGGATGGCGAAGGTGCTGAAGACGCCGAGCAGGATCGAGAGCACGAACGCGAGCATCGCGTTGGCGCCGAGGATCTGAAGTGGGTGGGCGATCGTGCGCGCGACCGCGCTCTCCAGCGCGATCGTCAGCACCGCCAGCACCACCGCGCTGACGCCGCTGCTGAGCAGGGCGAAGCTGCTGGTCCACAGCCGCTTGTTGATCGGGAAGGCCGGGTCGAGCAGCAGTCCGGCGACGATCAGCACCACACCGGCCGCGCCGATCAAGAGCGCGGTGCGCCGCGTCGGCTGGTCCTTCCACACGGCGCCGGCGAGCATGCCGAACAGGAGATTGGCGGTGGCGGGGAGCGTGGTGAGCAGCCCTTCCGGATCGTAGACGACGGCGCCGGTCGCGTCGGTGCCGTAGCGCCACAGGTGCGGCACGGTCCACACCACCCGGTCGACATAGCCCGCCAGGTTGCCGGCGGGATCGAGCCGCCCGGCGCCGTATCCCGGCACCGGCACGAAGCTGAGCAGCGCCCAGTAGCCGATCAGCAGCACCGCGATGGCGGCGGCTACCGCACCGGGGTCGAGCGCCGCCAGGC
>CAXTUG010000078.1:5556-11186 GCA_964247375.1 uncultured Sphingomonadaceae bacterium | reverse complement strand
GCCGGAACAGGGCGGCGCGCTCCTCCGCATCCAGTCCCAGCGACCATAACGCCATGGTCACGCCGGCAATCCCCAGCAGCAGCACCAGCGCGATGCGCGCGCCGATCGCCCAACCGGGCAGGAGCGGCGCGAGGGCGGCATCGATCAGGCTCGCCGTACCCAGGCCGATCGCGCCGCCGGCGCCGGCCGGGAGCGCGCTCGACAGGCCGAGATGGACCAGCCCCATTGCCACGTCGCACAGCAGCATGGCGAACAGCGTGATCGGCAGCGCGCGCTTCCAGGCGCCCGGATGCACCCCCCGCCACAGCCGCAGCGCCACCACCACCAGCGGCGGCACCAGCAGCGCGGCCGGCAGGCCGAACGCCGTCAGCAGCAGGTCGGCGGTCCATGCCCCGACCGGTCCCAGCACGTTGCGCACCGGTCCGCCGGCCGCGGTCATCATCGCCGGATCGGTGGAGGAGTAGGAGGCGAGCGCGAAAGCCAGCATCATCGCCCAGCCGAGCACCGCCAACGCGCCGAGCATCGCGCCGGTGCGCCTGCTCACCTCGCGCACCTGCCCGCGCCAATTGCCGTTGCCCGCGATCCGCGTCGCCATGCTCAAACCTCGCTAAGAGGCTCGATTGTGCCCGAAATGTTCTGCTGAGGCAATTCGGCGCGAAGGGAATGCTCTTCCAGAATGGCTAATTACGGCCGGCGCCCATCGTAACGATCGGCTGAAAGCAGCCGAGGATCAGGCGCTTGGCATCGAACGGCGCACCGGCCGCCTCCGTGCGCGGATCCTGGTGCATCTTCTCCTCGGCGGCGGCGAGGCTGTCCTTGTCGGGCCAGACCTGCCAGACGAAGACGATCTTCTCGCTCGGCTGCGCCGCCACCGCACGGCGAAAGTCGGTCTGCGTGCCGTCCGGCACGAAATCCTCCCAGCTCTCGACGATCTCCAGGCAGCCATAATCCTTGAAGAAGGCGGCGCTGTCCTCGGCCCACCGCTGATAGTCGTCTCTCCGATCCTCGGGGACGGGGATCACCAGACCACAGACGCACATGGTTCGCCCCCATCTCCGTTCGTCCCGAGCGAAGCCGAGGCTTGTTCTCGCTTTGCTCGAAAGTGCCCCTCGACTGCGCCCGGGGCGAACGGGTGTGATATTACACTCTCAGTGCCGGAAGTGGCGCATCCCCGTGAAGACCATCGCCAGACCAGCCTCGTCGGCGGCCGCTATCACCTCATTGTCGCGCATCGATCCGCCCGGCTGGATCACCGCGGTCGCGCCGGCTTCCACCGCCGCCAGCAGACCGTCGGCGAAGGGGAAGAAGGCGTCCGACGCCACCGCCGAGCCGATCGTGCGCGGCTCCGGCCAGCCGGCTTTCTCGGCCGCGTCCCTGGCCTTCCACGCCGCGATACGGGCGCTCCCCAGCCGGTTCATCTGGCCCGCGCCCACACCGGCGGTGGCGCCATCCTTGGCGTAGACGATCGCGTTGGACTTGACGTGCTTGGCGACGGTCCAGGCGAAGCGGCAGTCGGCGAGTTCCTGTGCCGTGGGGGCACGCTTGGTGACGACCTTCAGGTCGCCCTCGCCGACCTGGCCATTGTCACGCGACTGGACGAGCATGCCGCCGGCGATCGACTTGAGCTGCAGGCTGGGTCGCGCCGGATCGGGCAGGTCTCCGGTGAGGAGCAGGCGCAGGTTCTTCTTGCGCGCGAACACCGCCCGCGCCGCTTCGTCGGCCGCCGGAGCCGCCACCACCTCGGTGAAGATGCCGGTGATCGCCTCCGCGGTCGCCTCGTCCAGCGGCCGGTTGACCGCGATGATGCCGCCGAACGCCGACACGCTGTCGCACGCCAGCGCCTCCCGATAGGCCTCGATCAGCGTCGCGCCGGTCGCCACCCCGCACGGATTGCCGTGCTTGACGATCACCACCGTTGGTGGGCCATCGCGGAACTCGCTGACCAGTTCCAGCGCCGCGTCGGCGTCGTTGTAATTGTTGTAGGACAGTTCCTTGCCCTGCGCCTGCTCGGCCTGGGCGATACCGCGCGCCGAGGGACCGAGCGGCAGGTAGAGCGCCGCCGCCTGGTGCGGGTTCTCGCCGTAGCGGAGTTCGCTGCCCTTCCTGAGCGGCAGGGCGAGCGTGTCCGGGAAGATCTGCCCCTGGTCGGCGAACGCGAACCAAGAGGAGATTATCGCGTCATAGGCGGCGGTGGCGGCGAACGCCTTGGCGGCGAAGGCGCGGCGCTGCTCCAGCGTGGTCGATCCCTCCGCCACCGCGGCATAATCGGCCGGATCGGTAACGATCGCGACATAAGCGTGGTTCTTGGCGGCGGAGCGCACCATCGACGGGCCGCCGATATCGATATTCTCGATGATCTCGTCGCGCACCGCCCCTTTGGCGACGGTCTGGGCGAACGGGTAGAGGTTGACCACGACCAGGTCGATCGCGCCGATCACATGCTCGGCCATGGCGGCGGCATGCTCCGGATCGTCGCGCACCGCGAGCAGGCCGCCATGCACCCTGGGATGCAGCGTCTTGACCCGCCCGTCCATCATTTCCGGGGAGCCGGTCAGGTCCGACACGTCCTTCACCGTCAGCCCGGCCTCGCGCAGCGTGCGCGCGGTGCCGCCGGTCGACACCAGCTCGACGCCCCGGGCGGCGAGCGCCCGGCCGAGCTCGACCAGGCCGGTCTTATCGGAGACGGAGAGGAGCGCGCGCTTGATGGGGATGCTGGTCATGCGCGCGCCCTTTAGCGCTGCCGCCGCGCAACGCCATCGAAATCGGTCAGCCCCGGTCGAGCGCGCGCTGCATCAGCCAGACCCGGATCGCGCTGGCGAGATTGACGGGATCAGCCGCGGCGATCCGCTCCGCATCGATCCGCGCGACCAGCGCGCTGATCGGCAGCGATGCCTCCTCCGCCGCCCGCTTGAGCGCCTCCCAGAAGACCGGTTCCAGGCTGACCGACGTCGCGTGGCCGGCGATCATCACGGAGCGTTTGACGGGGCCGCCCATCCTGCTCTCAACTCCCGCTCGTCATCCCCGGACTTGTTCCGGGGTCAACCGTGTCTCGTCTCCAGGGCTTGCGAATAGGTGGATGCCGGAACAAGTCCGGCACGATGGGGAGTCCATCAATACATGTGCTGGCCGCCGTTGATCGACAGGGTCGATCCGGTGATGAACGCGCCCTCCTCTGCGCACAGGAAAGCAACCCCGCGCGCGATCTCCTGTGCCTGTCCGAGCCGGCCGATCGGGATCTTGGCGACGATCTTGCCGAGCACGTCGGCCGGAACGGCGGCGACCATGTCGGTATCGATATAGCCCGGCGCGATCGCATTGACGGTGATGCCGAAGCGCGCGCCCTCCTGCGCGAGCGCCTTGGTGAAGCCGTGGATGCCGGACTTGGCAGCGGCGTAGTTGACCTGGCCGTACTGGCCGGCCTGGCCGTTAATCGAGCCGATATTGACGAAGCGCCCCCACTTGCGGTCCTTCATGCCGGTGAAGGTCGCCTTCGCCATGTTGAAGCAGCCGCCGAGATTGGTGTCGATCACCTCTTTCCAATCGTCGTAGCTCATCTTGAGCAAGGTGCCGTCGCGCGTGATGCCGGCATTGTTGACGACGATATCGACCGGTCCGAGCTGCTGCTCGACCGCGGAGACACCCGCGGCGCAGGCCTCGTGGCTGGACACGTCCCACTTGAAGGCAGCGATGCCGGTGCGGTCGCTGAACGCGCGCGCGCGCTCCTCATTGCCGGCATAGTTGGCGGCGACGATCACACCGTGATCCTTGAGCGCGAGGCTGATCGCTTCGCCGATGCCACGGGTTCCGCCAGTCACGATCGCGACGCGCGCCATTGATGCTCTCCTTCGTTTATTTTCCTGAAGCCTAGGAAGCCGGAAGCCACCCCGCAAGTTCCCGCTGCAGCAGAAGGTGCAGCATTTCGATGCCGGGCTCACTGTGGTTCAGGCAGGGCAGGTAGGCGAAGTCGGTGCCGCCGGCCTCCAGAAACGTCTCGCGCCCGCGGATCGCCAGCTCCTCCAGCGTTTCCAGACAGTCGGCCGAGAAACCCGGCGCGAGAATAGCGACCTTCCTGCTGTTCTGGCCCGGCAGCTCCGCGAGCACCGCATCCGTCGGCGGCCCCAACCATTTGGCGCGGCCGAAGCGGGACTGGAAGGTGACGATCAGCTCGCGCCCGAGCGCATCCCCGAGCAATCGCGCCGTCTTCTGGCAGTGGCAATGATAGGGATCGCCCAGCTTCAGCGTACGCTCCGGCATGCCATGGAAGCTGGCGACCACCGCGTCCGGTACGAACGGCAGCTGCCGCAGCGCCGCTTCCACGCTTTCCCCGAGCGCCGCGATGTAGGCCGGATCGTCGTAGTAGGGCGGCAGCGTGCGGAGGGCAGGTTGCCAGCGCATGCCGGCCAGGACGGCGAAGGCGGCGTCGTTGGCGGTCGCGGTCGTTGCTGCGCAATATTGCGGGTAGAGCGGCGCCACCAGGATGCGCTCGCACCCGGCCGACTTCATCTCCAGCAGACGGTCTCCGATCGCCGGCTGCCCGTAGCGCATCGCGTGCCCGACCAGCACGGCATCGCCGAACCGCGCCTGCAACGCCGCAGCCTGCGCCGCCGTGATCGCGGCCAGCGGCGATCCGTCCTCCCGCCAGACCTGCTGATAGGCATGGGCGGACCTGGCCGGGCGGGTGCGCAGCACGACGCCGCGCAGGATCGGCTGCCACAGGATCGGCGGCAGCTCGACCACGCGCCGGTCGGACAAGAACTCCGCGAGGTAGCGCCGCACCGAACGCACGTCGGCCGCGTCCGGCGTGCCGAGATTGATCAGCAGCACGCCGATGCGCGGGGCGGGGATTGCGGGATGATCGGGCGGAGGGATCATGCAGCGACCAGCGGCAGGCTGCGCAGGCGCTTGCCCGTCGCCGAGAAGACCGCATTGGCGATCGCCGGCGGGGCGACCGGCACCGCCAGTTCCGCCACGCCGCCCGGCGGCTCGTTCGAGCCGATCAGTTCCACATGGATGTCCGGCATGTCCTTCAGCCGCGGCAATTGGAGGCTGTCGAAATTCGCCTGATCGGCCACGCCGTGGGCAAGCGTGATCCGGTCGCCGGTCGCTGCGGCCAGACCCCATATCAGCCCGCTCTCGATCTGCTGGCGCACGATGCCGGGATTGATGAGCCGGCCGGCGTCCACCGCCGCCACCATGCGCGAGACCTTGATGCGGTCGGCTTCCTGGGTGGCTTCGACGTAGATCGCGATGTGACTGCCGAAGGCGGAGCAGGCGGCGAGACCCTCGCCCGACTGCGCCTCGCCGCTCCATCCGCCGGTCGCCGCCGCGTACGAGAGGCAGCGCGCCAGCCGCGGCGCGCCGGCGAGATGTCCCATGCGGAAAGTCAGCGCGTCCTGCGAGACCGCCTGCGCCAGTTCGTCGACGAAGCTCTCGACGAAGAAGCCGGTATAGGCATGCGCGCCCGCCCGCCGGATGCCCGTCTCTATCCCGAGCGCGGCCGGGGCATGCTCCACCAGCGCGTTGGCGATGGCGTAGGGCGGCAGTGCGCCGTCGACTGCTGCGGCCTCCGCCTGGTGCGAGCCGTGCTTGCCGACCAGCCGCCCGGCGGCGAGCCCGATCGAAGGGGGCGC
>CAXTUG010000078.1:2418-5546 GCA_964247375.1 uncultured Sphingomonadaceae bacterium | reverse complement strand
GTACGGCGATCTGGCCCTGCGCACCCAGCCGCGCGCGCAAACGCGCCTTCGCCGGCGAACCGTGACGGCTGCGCCGCATTTCCTCGCCGCGGCTCCACATCAGCTGCACCGGCCGCTTCGCCTGCAGCGCGAGGATCGCCGCCTGTATGCCGGCATCCTGTTCCAGCTTGCGCCCGAAGCCGCCGCCGACGAGCATCGGATAGAGCGTGATCCGTCCGGCGGCGATGCCGGTCGCGGCCGCGATCGCATCGCGGGCGAGCCCGGGCGCCTGGGTCGGCATCCACACCTCCAGCCGGTCGCCGTCCACCCGCGCGGTCGCGACCAGCGGCTCGATCGTGGCGTGCGCCGCGAGCGGTACCTCGTACACCGCCTCGATCAGCCCCGGTCCCGTCAGCAGCGGATCCGGCTCGCCGACTCGCGCGATCGGGCGGGCATCGCCTGCGAGCGCGGCATCCAGTGCGCGGCTGATCCCGGCCGTGTCCGGCAGGGCACCGGAGGTGGCGAAACGAGGGCGCAGCTTATCCAGCGCACGTTCCGCCGCCCACCAGTTGTTCGCCAGCGCGGCGATCCAGTCGGGGCCGCGGACCACGCCGCTGACCCCCCACACCCGCTCCGCCGCGGCCATGTCCTGGCTGGCCAGGCGCGTATCGCCGAGCGGCCCATGCCGTACGGAGGCATGCAGCATTCCGGGCAGACGCACGTCACCGGCGAAACGCGCGCTGCCGTCCACCTTGGCGGGCACGTCCACCCGCTGCATCGACTTGCCGGAGATGTTGCCCTCGCCCGGTCGGCGCAGCGGCGGTGCCTTCGGCGGCGTGAAGCCGGCCGCTTCCACCGCCAGCGCGCCGAAGCGGAACCGGTCCTCACCGCGCACGACGAAGCCGCCATCGGTGTCGCACGCCTGCCAGTCCACCCCCAGCCGCTTGGCCGCGGCCATGCAGAGCAGGGCGCGGGCGGTTGCGCCGGCCGCACGGAACGGAGCCTCGAAAGCGCGGATCGAGGTCGAACCCGCCGTCATCATGAAGGCGTGATCGGTAGCCCAGCGCTCCGCCGCCCAGGCGCCGAGCCCCTCGAGTGCGTGCGGCGCGTGCGCCGCGCCGTAGTCGCCCGCAATCAGGCGGTTGGCGTAGAGCGGGTTGATCGGCGCCGGCTCGACCGCCACCTGCCGCCAGTCGGCGCCGAGTTCGTCGGCCAGCGCCTGCGGCAGGGCGGTCCAGATGCCCTGGCCCATCTCCGCCTGCGGCACCACGGCGGTAACCCGCCCGGCCGTGTCGATCTTGAGAAAGGCATTGAGCAGGGTCTCGCCCGGCGCGACTGCGACATTGGGCAGGTAAGTGCGCGGCCAGAATTCCCAGGCGAGCAGCAGGCCGATGCCCGCGCCGCCGCCGATGAGCAGGCCGCGACGACTGATCCCACCGCTCTTCTGGTCAATGCGCGCCATCGGGAGCTTTGATAGAGTCCACCTTCGTGCGCGTCACCTACCATCTCCCTCTCCACGTCAGGGGAGAGGGCTTTGCCTTACTTCACCGGCACGGACGGCGGCTCGATCGTGTCCATCAGCTTGCGCGTGAAGTAGGTAATCTCCAGCGCCACCGCGCGGGCGGTCTGCTTCAGGTTGGCGCCGGCGGCGTGGCCGCCCTCGGTATTCTCCCAGAAGAGGTAGGGCAGGCCATATTCCTTCATGCGCGCGGCGAACTTGCGCGCCTGGACGGGCCCCACGCGATCGTCGCGCGTGGTCGTCCAGATGAACGGCTCGGGATAGGCCTTGTCGCGGCGGAGCGCCTGGTAGGGCGAGGTCTTCTCCCAGAAGGCGCGCTCGGCCGGCACGCTCATGCTGCCATATTCGCCGACCCATGACGATCCCGCCGACAGATGCTCGTAGCGAAGCATGTCGAGCAGCGGGATCTGGATCGCAACCGCGTGCCACAGGTCGGGTCGCTGCGTCATCTCGACCCCCATCAGCAGCCCGCCATTGGACCCGCCGTAGATGCCGAGCCGCCGGGACGAGGTGATGCCGCGCCGGATCAGGTCCTGCGCCACGCTCGCGAAATCGTCGTAGACGATCTGGCGCCTGGTCTTGAGGCCCGCCTCGTGCCAGGCCGGCCCGAACTCACCGCCGCCGCGGATGTTGGCGAGCACGTAGGCGCCGCCCTTCTCCAGCCACAGCTTGCCGCGCACCGCCTGGTAGGCCGGCGTCTCGGACACCTGGAAGCCGCCATAGGCGGTCAGCAACGTCGGCGTGCTGCCGTCAGGCTTGATGCCGGCGCGGTGCACGACGAAGTAGGGGATCTTGGTTCCGTCGGTCGAGGTCGCCTCGAACTGCTCGGTGACCAGCCCGGCCGCGTCGAACCGCGCCGGCGTCGCCTTCACCTGCTGCGCCGTGCCGGCGGCCGCATTCACGTGCCACAAGGTGGTGGGCACCGTGAAGCTCTGCACCGATACGAATGCCTCGTCGGTCATGCGATCGGCGCTCACCAGATCGACCGCGCTGTTGTCGGGCAGGGGAATATGCCTGGCCGTCCAGCCGCCCGCACCGGGCGTGAAGCTCCAGGCCTGACCGCGGACATTGTCGTAGACGGCCGCGAGCACATGGCCGCGCGTCGCCAGCACGCCGTCGATCGACTGGCGCGGGCCCGGCGCGAACAGTACGTGGTGCGCCGCGACCGCGCCGTTCACCACCTCGAACCCGACCAGCGAACCCGCCTTGATGTCCCGCCAGTCCTGATTGACCTGCAGCAGCAGCTGGTTCGCGGCGAAGCCTTCGAGCCGGAACTTGCTCGGCAGATCGAGCTTGTGGGCGCCGGCCGCATCGACCACCGACAGCTCGCCGTCGAAGAAGGTGATGTCGCGGTTGATGACCGTCAGCCGATGTCCCTGCCCGTCGACGAGTGCGATCGGATCGGTGCCGACGTCCGATGCCTGACCGCGATGGACCTCGACCGCGCTGGCGAGCGGCGCACCCCGCCGCAGCCGCTTGGTGACGAACGGATAGCCGGAAGTCGTCATCGTGCCCAGACCCCAATCGCGCGTCACGAGCAGACTGTCCGTCGATTCCCATGCCGTCCCCTGCTTGGACGTCGGCAGCGTGTAGCCGCCCGCTACGAATCCGCCGGTGTCGAGGTCGAACT
>CAXTUG010000078.1:419-2408 GCA_964247375.1 uncultured Sphingomonadaceae bacterium | reverse complement strand
CGCGCGGTCACCGCATCCTCGCCGCCGTTGGAGAGGTTGACCAGACAGCGCCGCTCGGCGACCGGTTCGCAATCGGCGCCCTTCCATACCCAGCCGGTCTTGTCGGCCGCGCTCAGCGCATCCAGATCGATCAGGGTGCGCCACTGCGGCCGGTCCGTCAGGTAGCTGTCCGGCGTGGTCGCCCGCCACAGACCGTGCACGTGGTCGGCATCCTGCCACAGGTTGACGATCCGGCCACCGATTTGCCTCGGCATCGGGATCCGGTCCGTCGCCTCCAGGATGTGGAGGGCATCGGCATTGAGGCCGGCGAAGCGCGGATCGCCCTCCAGCAGCCCGAGCGTGCGCTTGTTCTCATCGTCCACCCACGCCTGCGATCGCGGCGAGGACACCTCCTCCAGCCATAGGTACGGATCATGATCCGTCGCCGGACCGGCGGCGTGGATCATGGCCTGCAGCGCGGCCAACAGGGCTGCGCCGAGCAGGCGGGAGCGGATGAATGCCATGAATGTCCTCGCATGATGTCGTCGTGCAGCAGAAGAGATGCGCGCGCACAGGTCAAGCCATCTCCGCCAGCAGGTCAGAAGGGCGATGCACAAGCAAAGCAACTTGGTCTAAGGCCATTCACCTATGAGCCTCATCACCCTGGCCGCCGCGTCCGCGGGGCACCTGTCCTACACGGATCTCCACCTCTCCCCCATCGCGCTGCAGGCCGGGCCGCTCACGATCCGCTGGTACAGCCTGGCCTACATTGCCGGCATCCTGATCGGCTGGTGGTACCTGACCAAGCTGATCGCACAGCCGGGCGCACCGATGGCGCGGCGCCACGCGGACGATTTCGTCTTCTATGCCACGCTCGGCATCATCCTCGGCGGGCGGATCGCCTACGTCATCTTCTACGATCCCTGGATGCTGAAGGATCCGCTGCAGGTGTTCCGCCTGTGGGACGGCGGGATGTCGTTCCACGGCGGGGCGTTCGGCGTGGTGATCGCGACCTGGTGGCTGGCGCGGCGCAACGGCCTGTCGACGCTGCGTTTCCTCGATTACGTCGCCTGCTGCGGACCGTTCGGGCTCTTCTTCGGGCGCCTCGCCAATTTCGTGAACGGCGAATTGTGGGGCAGGCCGACGGATGTCCCCTGGGCGGTCGTCTTTCCGCACACCGTATCGGTCGGCCTGCCGGAACCGGCGCGCCATCCCAGCCAGCTCTACGAAGCGGGGCTGGAGGGCATCGTCCTGTTCCTGGTGCTCGCCTTCCTCTTCTGGCGAACCGACGCCCGCTATAAACCCGGGCTGCTTTTGGGCGTATTCCTGGTCGGATATGGCGCCGCACGCTTCATCGTCGAATATTTCCGCGAGCCGGACGTGCAGCTCGGTATCCTGCCGTGGGGCCTGTCGATGGGGCAGACGCTGTCCGCGCCGATGGTGCTGGTCGGCGCTTGGTTCATCCTGACCGCGAAAGGGCGCCGCGTCCGTGTCGAACCCATTGCCGGCCATGCCAGCATCGCCTGATATCGGGCGCGAGCTCGCGCAGCTGATCGAGGCGGAAGGGCCGATCTCGATCGAGCGGTTCATGGGCGCGGCCAACGCGCACTACTATGCCACGCGCGACGCGATCGGCGCGGCAGGCGACTTCATCACCGCGCCGGAGGTCAGCCAGATGTTCGGCGAGATCGTCGGCCTGGCGCTCGCCGACACGTGGCGGCGCGCAGGCTCCCCGGCGGATGCCGCGCTGGTCGAACTCGGGCCGGGGCGCGGCACGCTGGCGGTCGACATGCTGCGCGCGGTCAGGTCGCTGGTGCCGGGGCGCGCGAACGGATCGGCATAGGCATGGGCGTGGACCGCCTGCAGCGTGTCGCCGTGCGCACCGCCGTCATGACCATAATCGATCACCAGCAGCACGCCGCCCTGGTCGTGCAGCCGCGGCCCGCCCGCGCGGGTCAGCCCCCGCCCCGGGGGGCACGGCTGCCTGATGCCGCCCGCGGGGGCGGTGGG
>CAXTUG010000078.1:0-409 GCA_964247375.1 uncultured Sphingomonadaceae bacterium | reverse complement strand
CCGAGGAAGCGGATCAGCCGCCGCGCGGTCGGGCAGCTCTCGATGATGCCGCCCGGGTCGGCGTTGCGCAGGTGGGCCGGCACCTCGCCATACCTGGTCGGCTCGCCCGGCGCCGCCTCGAAGCCGTCGAGACCCAGGCGGACGACCCGCTCGCGCCAGCCGCCGAACGTGTTGATCAATTGGTGCACCGGCAGCGCATCGAAGAATTCGTTGGCGACGATCAGCAGCGGGCGATCGGCCGGCAGCGTCTGCAGCGTGTCGTGCCAGGTGGCATCCGGCAGCTGCTCGGCCTGTTTCGCGCGCAGCAGCGGGCTGGTCTCGATGAAGTGGACGTCCGGCTGCCAGCCCGCGACCTTGACCGCGCGCAGCATGTCGACCGCCAGCGTGCCGCGCCCCGGCCCGAGTTCGA
>CAXTUG010000077.1:0-11451 GCA_964247375.1 uncultured Sphingomonadaceae bacterium | reverse complement strand
ACATAGCCGTCGGCATCGCGCGCCTGGAGCAGTTCGACCACCCGACGCCCGATGCGCACCGCCGCGTCCTCGGGCGCCTCGCGCGGTTTGCATGGCAGCGTCGAGGGATCGAAGATCAGGATCGGATCGATGTCCGATGAATAGTTGAGCTCACGGCTGCCCTGCTTGCCGAGCGCAATGGCGGCAAATCCCGCGAACGGCGCGTCGCTTCGCTCCGCCAGAGCGGCGCGGATCGCGCGGTCGAGCGCCTGGTCGGCGAATTCGCTGAGCGCGCGGGTGACCGTCTCGAACGAGGCGCCGCCCAGGTCGGCGAGCGCGACCGCCAGCGCCACGATCTGCCGTTCCTGCCGGAGCGCGCGTCCAACGTT
Source organism: uncultured Sphingomonadaceae bacterium (assembly GCA_964247375.1). Lineage (GTDB taxonomy): Bacteria > Pseudomonadota > Alphaproteobacteria > Sphingomonadales > Sphingomonadaceae > Sphingomonas_I. The sequence continues at coordinate 11,083 of CAXTUG010000077.1, read as the reverse complement.
CGCATCCGCAATGGAGGCGGCGCGCGCATCGCCCAGAACCCCGTCCAGTCCCCGCTCCGCCAGGGCCTCGACGACGCCGGCGTGACGCCGCAGCGCTGCACGCAGGAACGGTGAATGGCATGAAGCCAGGTCTGCGGCACGATCGAGCGCAATCGGCTTGCAGTTCAAAGTCATAACCACTTTGGAGCATGCGGGGATCGATGCCGCAACTCCCGCATCGTTGCGACGTTCTGACCCTTATGAACAGTGTTAGTAAACAGCGTACAGCATCGTGGGAGAGCACGCGCAAGCCGCAGATGGTCGCCATTCCCCAGCCTCACGAGGGCGTCCGGCGTGCGCTGCTGGGCAGTTTCGGCTCGATCCCCGCCATGCCGGAGGCGTTCGTCAGGCTGCTCGACAAGATCGATTAGACGGCGGAAGAGCACCCGCCGCGAAAGGCTGCTTCGGCAACGGCGGGCGTCAGGCAGCGGACTAGGCGTCCGGCAATGGTTCATCCGGTGACGGCGCGCGGCCCTGGCTGAGCGCATCGACCTCGCCCATGATGCTCTGCAGCGGGCTATGGCCGCCGGCCTCGTCATCCCGCCGCGACGGCAGCTTGCCGCCGGACATCAGCTGTTCGAGCGCCACCCGGCCGCGGGCGACCCGGCTCTTGATCGTGCCGACCGCGCAGCCGCAGATTTCCGCCGCTTCTTCGTAGGCGAAGCCGCCCGCACCCACCAGGATCAGCGCCTCGCGCTGCGGCTGCGGCAGGTGGAGCAGCGCCCGCTGGAGGTCGCCCAAATCGACGTGCCGCTCCTGGCTGGCCGGGGCCGCCAATATCTTGCTGGCGGTGACGTCGTCCCACTCGCCTTTAAAACGGGCGCGCCGCATCTGGCTGAGGAACAGGTTGCGCAGAATGATGAAGGTCCAGGCCCGCATGTTGGTGCCGGCCTGGAACCGGCGCCGCGCCGCCCACGCCTTCAGCAGCGTCTCCTGCACGAGATCGTCGGCTAAATCGCGATTGCCGGACAGGGATCGTCCGAATGCGCGCAGGTGCGGAATGACGCGGCCTAGTTCGGTGCGGAACTCGTCGTCCGACAACGACACATGCTCCGCAACCGGTGCTGGCCTGATTTCCTCGTCTTCGTCGATCATCGGCTTGGTCAAGCCATCTCTCCATACCCGGCGCGTGCGCCGAGATGGGGAAGCAATCCCCCAGTGCAAGCCATCATGTGCTCAGTCGATCCTTAATGCCACAGCCAAACGATGAGCACGAACAGCAGCACCACCAGCGCCAGCGAGATGGGCAGGATGTAGCGGGTCATGTGGTTGGAGGAGCCGCCTCGCGCCTCCGTCCGGGTCAGATGCGGTTCGTTGTCAGACATGCCCGGGCCCCGTAATCGTTACACACTGCCAACGGACACGCCGCGGCCGGGTTCCATCAGGCAAGCAATGCTGACCTGTCTTCAGGCCGGCACCGTCTGTGTGTCGAAGAACAGCGCCTGGCTGATCGCCGTCTTCACCGTCGAGCGCTGGAACGGCTTGGTGATCAGGAAGGTCGGTTCGGGCCGCTCGCCGGTTAGCAGCCGCTCGGGGAAGGCGGTGATGAAGATGACGGGCACCTGGAATTCCGCCAAGATGTCCTTGACCGCATCGATGCCCGAACTGTCGTCCGCCAGCTGGATATCGGCCAGCACCAGTCCGGGACGGTGCGCGCGCGCCTGGCTGACGGCCTCGTCCCGGGTCACGGCCACGCCCGTGACGTTATGTCCCAGATCGCGAACGATCGTCTCGAGGTCCATCGCGATGATCGGCTCGTCCTCGATGATGAGGACGTCGGCGCGGGTCTGACGCTCGATCTCCTCGATCGCGTCGTTCACCAGGCTCTCCACCTCGGCGACGTCGGTCTGCATCAGGTAGGCCGCGTCCTCCGGCGTGAACCCCTCGAGCTGGGTCAGCAGCAGCGCCTGGCGCGAGCGCGGCGTGATGCGCGCGAGCCGCGCGTCAGCGACGTTCACCGCATCGTCGCCGGCCTCTTCATCTGCACGATCCACATCGGTGTTGGTGGACATCCAGATGCGCTGGAAGGTTCCGTACAGCCCCAGCCGCACGTCGACGTCGCGCGGGAACTCCTGGGGTGCCGCGACGATGGTCTCGAGCGCCTGTCGCACATAGGCGTCGCCATGTGTCTGATTGCCCGTCAGTGCGCGGGCGTAGCGGCGCAGGAAAGGAAGATGGGGTGCGAGATCCTGGCCGAGCGACATGATGATCAACTGCTCCTGAGAAAAATGTACAAAGCTTCTGGGCAAGCGGCCGGGGCAATGCAACCGTAAGCTTGGCACATCTGGCGGCAAACCCCCGGCGTGACGGACCGCAATTCTTTAAGCCCGGGTTTGGAACAAACATGGCGGGTTTTGGTTTCACGGTCGCACAGCAGTTTCCGCGGAAACATGGAGGGTGTCCCGATTGCTCCGATCGTGCCTCTTTGCACATCGGACAGGCCTTCCTATCCGTGGTCCTGGGTGGACGGCAGGAAGGTTTAGCTGGACGATGATTTTCGGCGGGGGGTGTTCGGTTTGACGGCCGAGAAGAAAGACAAGGCGGGATCGCGAGATCGCGCTGCCGCCGGCAGGCGGAATGTGCGCACGACCGACTCGCACGTGGCCAACGCCTTGCGCAACGCCTATGAAGAAGCAGTGAGTGAAGATGTGCCGAGCGAATTTCTCGACCTGCTCGGCAAACTCACGTAGTTCGCGTTAGTCCGATGGCGACCGCGCCCTCGGCGGCTCCCTTCTTCGCTCTCCTGGCACCCAGCCGGTATTCGACCGGCGCCAAGATGATGATGATCCTGACGGTAGCCTTGCTGCCGCTCGGGCTGATCGCCTTGTTCGCGTCGATCCAGTCGGCGCATGCCAAGCAGGCGCGGCGCGAAGCCGACGCCCGCATCCTGGCGACTGCCGAAGCCCGCCAGCTGGACATCCTGCTGCTGCGTAGCGCGGGTCTCCTTCGCGCCAACCTGAGCGGCCCCACGCTGGATGCGCCGACCTGCCGGACCCTGTTGAAGCGGGATCGCGACACGCTGGACGTGCCGATCGACCTCGCATTGTACGACGCCGACGGAAAGATGTTCTGCGCCACCGCCGGCTATCGCCCTGAGGAGATAGCGGGGCCGAGCGGCGGCATCGCCGCGACGCTGCTGCCGGGCGACAAGGGGCTGCGCTTCGTGGTGCCGGCGAGCGGCGGCGCCTACGGCGTCGGCGAGGCTTCCACGAAAATGCTCCACGACGTGCTCGCGACGGATCGCAACCAGGGCATCACCCTGGCTGCGGGCACGCGCACGCTGACCGTCTCGAAGGTCGGTCGCGCTTCGCTCCTGGTCCGCCGGGTCGAGGTGAGCGCACCCGCCGCGAGCGGCCAGATCGAGCTCCGGCTGGAAGCGCTCGGCAATCCGATCAGCGCGGTCGAGGTGCTGCTCGTCCTGCTGCCGCTGCTGATGTGGGCGGCGGCGGCGGGAATTGCGTGGATCGTGCTCGACCAGCTCCTGGTCCGGCCTTTGCGGCAGCTGCAGCGTGCGATCACCCTCTATCAGCCGGGCGACGGCCCGCTCATTCTGCCGAAGATAACGACCCCGGCCGAGGAGATCCGATCGCTCGGCGAGGCGCTGGAATCGACCGCCGCGCAGCTGGTGTCGCGCGAGCTGGCGCTTGAGGAAGGGCTCACCCATCAGGTCAGGCTGACGCGCGAGGTGCATCACCGGGTCAAGAACAACCTGCAGGTCGTCGCCAGCCTGATCAATCTTCACGCGCGCGGCACCGACGGCGACGTTGCGGACGCCTATGCGTCGATCCAGCGGCGCGTCGATGCGCTCGCGGTGGTGCACCGCAATCACTATGCCGAGCTCGAGGAAAATCGCGGCGTCGCGCTGCGCTCGATCGTGGCGGAGCTCACCGCCAATCTGCGCGCGACCGCCCCACCTTCCGCCTCGCACCTGTCCATCCTGCTCGACATGATCCCGGCCTTCATCTCGCAGGATGTGGCCGTGCCTGTCGCCTTCCTCATCACGGAGATCGTCGAGCTGGTGATGAGCTGCGATCCGCGCGGACAGGTGACGATCACGCTGCGGCCGGGGGGAACCCCGGACCGCGCCATCCTGCAGATCAGTGCGGCCAAGCTGGGCCGGGAAGCATGCGAGAGCCATCCGGCGCGTGCACGATTCGAACGCATCGTGACCGGCCTCGCCCGCCAGCTCCGTTCCCACCTGGATTATGACGGGGATGCGGGCAGCTACCGGATCTCGATAGCGATCATGCCGCCACAGACCGCAGCGAAGAAAATTTGAGAATTTTCTTCGCTGTCCAGGAACCCTTCGCCGCGAAGGCCGTTCTCGACTTCGGATAGCGACCTTTTGCCCCCCCGCTCTCGCTGTCCGAACACAATGGGCCCGGACGCGCCGATCCTCCCCCCCGGTGGCGCCTCCGGGCCCAAATTGTAAATGGGCAACACCCCCCGCATCGATCGAACCGCCCGCGGAACCAATCAGGTGGCAGCTCATTCGGTAAGCGCGCCCTGCGCTGCGGCGCTAGTTCAACGGAGCAACACCATGGTTCGCAAGGCACTCGAAATTACCCTGATCGCCGGCACGCTGCTGCTGGCGGCGTGCAACACCGTCTCGGGCGCAGGCAAGGACGTTTCCTCGGCAGGCAAGGCCGTCACCAATACGGCTGAAGGCGCCAAGTAAGCTACGCCGGCCGCGAACCGCGGCCAGGTAAATTCAGGGGCGGTACGCGACCGGCGTGCCGCCCTTCTTGCGTAGTGTTCGCCTTGGCCTGCGCGAGAGTCGCCCACTTGCACCGGCGAGCTCTCAGCCGGCCGCGTCGCCTTTCTTGATCACCTGAGCGACGTCGGCTTCGCTCAGCGCGGCGCGCCGGCGTTTGCGCTCGGTGAACCAGATGCCGACGATGGCGAGCTCGTACAGCAGCACCAGCGGCAGCGCCATCAGCAGCATCGATCCGGCATCGGGAGGGCTCAGCACCATCGCGATCCCGAAATTGACGACGATGGCATAGCGCCGGAACGTGACCAGCTGCTGCCGGGTGACGATGCCGGCCCGCTCCAGCAGCATCAGCAGCACCGGCAGCAGGAAGGCCGCGCCGAAGCCGAACAGGAACTGCATAACGAAGCCGAGGTAATTGGCGAGTTCGGGCAGCGCCTCCTGCTGAATGCCGCCGAGATCGCCCGAGAAGCCGAGCAGATATTTGAGCGCGAGCGGGATCGCGATGAAGTAGGCGAGGCTCGCTCCGATGGTGAACAGGACCGGTGTCGCCAGCAGGAACGGCAGCAACGCCTTCTTTTCGCGGCGGTAGAGGCCCGGCGCCACGAACTGCCACAGCTGGTTCGCGATCACCGGAAAGGACAGCATCAGACCGGCGAAGAACGCCACCTTCACTTCCGTGATGAAGGCGCCGAACACCTCCGTATAGACGATCCGGCCCTGCCCGGCCGCCTTGAGCGGATGCACCAGGAACGCCAGGATCGGCCGCGCGAAGTAGAGGCAGACCGCGAAGCAGAGCCCCAGCGCCGCGAACGACCAGATCAGCCGTCTGCGCAGCTCGACGATATGGTCGAGCAGCGGCGCGCGGCTGTCGTCTATCTCATCCTGTTCGTCGATCATGGTGCCGGCGGAAGCCCCAGCGGCAGCTCGGGCCCTCTATCCTTCTCTGGGGTATCGTGCTCCGCGTCGGACACGGCAGGACTGCCGTGCGGAAGAGCGGGCGGCAGCTCCGCCGTGGCTGCGATCGTCATCGGTTGCTGCCCCTCGTCCGACGGATCGTCCGCGTGCGGCAATGCGGCACGAACGTCGGCGACCGACGCCGGTTCGATCGCATCGTGCAGCGGATGCTCGCGCATGATCCGCTCATTCTCCTCGCGCCACTTCTGCTCGATCTCCTCGAGTTCCGCCTGGCGGATCATCTCGTCCAGCCCGGAACGGAAGTGGCGCGCCATGCCGCGGGCACGACCGATCCACTGCCCGGCGAAGCGCATCGCCCGCGGCAGGTCCTTGGGCGGGATGACCGCCACTGCCACCGCACCCAGCAGCAGCAACTCTTGCGGTGCGACGTCGAACACGAACCCTGCCTTACTGTGCCGGACGATCGTCCTTCATCGGCTGCGGGTGCTGATCCGGATTGGGATCGAGCGGCGGCTGCGCGTGGAGCCGCGGGGCGGGACGCGTCGACGCGTCATCGTCCTCCGACATGCCCTTCTTGAACTGCTTCACGCCCTTGGCGACGTCGCCCATCATCGCGGAGAAACGGCCGCCGCCGAGCAGCAGCACGGCGATCACCGCGAAGATCAGGATATGGATGAAGGACAGACCGCCCATTACAACTCTCCGAAGGCCGATTGCGACCTATCTAGTCGCCTCCTTCTTCCTTTTCCACCGATAGCTGCTCGTCATCGTCATCAAGGCCCAGGCGGGCCTGCTCCATCGCCAGATCGATCGGGTCGAGCAGCCCGGCCGCGCGCAGATCGTCGATCCCCGGCAGATCCCTGCGCGAGGCGAGGCCGAAATGGTCCAGGAACGCGGGCGTCGTCGCATAGGTGAGCGGGCGGCCCGGCACCTCGCGCCGCCCCGCCGGCTTGACCCATCCCGCCTCGATCAGCGCGTCGAGCGTGCCCTTGGAAATCTGCACGCCGCGGATCGCCTCGATCTCGGCGCGGCTGACCGGCTCGTGATAGGCGACGATCGCCAGCGTCTCGATCGCCGCCCGCGAGAGCTTGCGCGGCTCCTCGCGCTCGCGCCGCAGGATATGGGCGAGATCGGACGCGGTCTGCATGCGCCAGCGGCCGCCGCGCTCGATCAGCTCCACGCCGCGTCCATCGTACAATGCCGCCAAGTCCGCGAGCGCGGCTGCGGGCGCGGCGATCCCGGTCGCGGCCGCGATCTCGGCCACCGTCAGCGGACCGTCGGCGGCGAACAGCGCCGCCTCCAGCGCGCGCAGGTCGGCCGGGAACGGATCGGGTGCGCCGGTCACGCGGCGCGCACCATGAGCGGGGCGAACGCCTCCTCCTGGGCGATCTCGACGCGGCCCTGCCGCGCCAGTTCGAGCGCGGCGACGAAGCTCGAGGCGATCGCCGAACGGCGATGATCGGGCTCCAGCCCCGCCGGCAGAAAACTCTCCAGCCTGGCCCAGTCCAGGCGCCGGCCGATCATGCGCGCCACCAGGTCGATAGCCGCCGCCCGCCGCATGACCCGGCCGCGGGCGACGATATGCACCGCCGGCATCGCACGCGCCTTCACGACGCCGTAGGCGGCGATCAGGTCGTAGAGGCTTGCCTCCCACTTCGGCCTGCGCACGATGCGTAGGCCTTCCGGGCTGCCGCGCAGGAAGACGTCGCGTCCGATCCGATCGCGCGCCATCAGGCGGGCGCCGGCTTCGCGCATCGCCGCCAGCCGCTGCAGCCGCAGTTGCAGACGCAGCGCCAGTTCCTCGGGCGAGGGCTCCACCTCCGGGTCGCGCGGGAGCAGCAGCGCCGATTTGAGATAGGCCAGCCACGCCGCCATGACGAGGTAATCGGCGGCCAGCTCCAGCTTGAGCGCACGTGCCTGGTTGATGAAGCCGATATATTGATCGACCAGGGCCAGGATCGAGATCTGCTTGAGATCCACCTTCTGCGTGCGGGCGAGCGTCAGCAGCAGGTCGAGCGGGCCTTCCCACCCGTCGATCGCGATCGTCAGCGCCTCGACCGGCGCCGGCACAGGAAAGTCGAATTCCTCCTCGTCCACATGCGCGAGAGTAGACGATGCAACTCGGGAGTCGAGAAATTGTCCGATAGTGTGTTGTTGCGGCTTCTTCGGCGTGACATCCCGGTGCTGCGGATAAGGAAGAGCAGAGTGGCCACCACGACACGCATCGAAGCCATCGTCCATCCCGACGCGACCAGCAGCGGCAAGGCGCACTTCGAGGTGCTGGACGGCCTGCGCGGCAGCGCCGCCCTATTAGTAGTGCTGTTCCATATCCAGGGCATCCCGGTCGACTTCGTCGGCAGCAAGGTGATCCTGCATCATGCGCCGATGGCAGTGGACTTCTTCTTCGGCCTGTCCGGCTTTGTGCTGGGCTATGCCTATGACGATCGCTGGCGCCGCATGTCGACCGGCCGTTTCGTCCGCATCCGCCTGATCCGGCTGCATCCGCTGCTCGTGCTGGGTGCGCTGCTCGGCTTTGCCAGCTACCTGCTGGATCCGTTCGCGGGCAGCAAGCAGGCGGCGCCGTTGGGCGCGGTGCTGTGGGCGCTGCTGGTGATGCTGCTGTCGCTGCCGACCCGGCCGCTGCCCAATCGCTGGGACGACACGCATACGCTGAACGGGCCCGAATGGACGCTGTTCTGGGAATATGTCGGCAATCTCGCCTACGCCCTGCTGCTGCGCCGGCTGCCGACGCGGCTGCTGCCGCCGATAATGCTGCTCGGCGCGGTCGCCCTGGTCTGGACCGGCGCGGCGCGGGGCTCGCTCGACGGCGGCTGGGGCTGGAGCAATCTGTGGATGGCGCCGGTGCGGCTGACCTTTCCCTTCGTCACCGGGCTGTGGCTCTATCGCGTGCGCGACCGGCTGCCGCAGCCGCGGGTCGGCTTCCTGCCGCTCACCGCAGCGCTCGCGGCAGCGGTGCTGCTGCCGATCTGGCCGGACGCGGGCGGCGTCCGATGGAACGGCCTATACGAAGCGGCCATGATCATCCTGCTGTTCCCGGCCGTGATCTGGACGGGCGCGCACTCCGACGCCGGGCGCGGCATGATCGCACTCTGCCGCGTCAGCGGGCGCCTGTCCTTCCCGCTCTACATCACCCACTTTCCCTTCATGTACGTCTACATGAACTGGGTCGCGACCGGCCCGGGCGGGGCTGCCGAGATCGCCGTCGGCACCGGCGCGCTCGCCTTCGTGCTGCTGTTCGCCTGGGCCGCGTTCAGGCTGTGGGACGAGCCGATCCGCGCCCGGCTCAAGCAGCGCGGCCGGGGATAAGCGCGGAAAACGAACTTCCGCCCTGTCGGCGCGTTCTGCAGCGGCGCGGATCGGCTGTGCGGTGCGTGCACCTGCGGATGCGTGTGTGATAGAAGCCGTTGCCGATGGATTGTCGACCTCGCTGAACGCCGCTCCATGGCGGTATGACGACGCGCGACTGTCATGGAGCCGATCGACCTGGATCGCCGCATCGCTCGGCATCGCGGTTGCGGCGGTCGCGATCACGCTGCGCCTGATGCTGAGCACGGCCACCGGCGGCGAGCAGACGATCTTCTCCTTTCCCGCGATCGTGGCGGCGACGCTGCTGTTCGGCATGCGCGCGGGGTTCGTCACCGCCTTGGTCTGTCTCGCCGCCTGGTGGTATTTCGTGCTGCCGCCGGCCCACTCCTTCGCGATCACCGGACCCGCGCAGGCGATCTCCATCCTGATCTACCTGTTCGTCGCCGGCGCGCTGATCTGGGCGATCGGCGGCCTGCGGCTGGCGCTCGCCCGCGCGCAGGTTCTGGCCGGCATGCTGGAGCAGCTCGTGGCGCGCCGGACGGCGGAACGCGATCATCTGTGGACCGGAAGTCGCGAGTTCGTCGCCATCATGACGGCCGACGGCATCGTAACCGCCATGAACCCGGCGCTGCGCGGCGCCCTCGCGTCGGACCGCCGGTCGGCATCGATCCTCTTCTCGGATCTCGTCGATGCCGACGACCGGCCGGTGGTGCAGGCGGCCATGCAGCGCCTGGGCGGCGAAGGGGCGTATGAGACGTTCGAAGCACGATTGAACGGCATGGACGGCGACAAGTGGGTCGAGTGGACCGCCAAGCGCGAACTGGGTCAACGCTATCTGGTAGGGCGCGACGTCACCGCGGAGCGCAACTGTTCGGAGAACCTGCGGCAGAGCCAGAAGATGGAGATGGTCGGCCAGATGACCGGCGGCATCGTCCACGATTTCGCCAATCTGCTGTCGCCCATCACCATGGTGCTCGACATGCTGCGCCAGCGCCATCGGCACGACAGCCGGACGTCCGGGCTGATCGACGCCGCCCAGCAGAGCACGGGTCGCGCCGAGATGCTGGTCCGCCGGCTGCTCCGCTTCTCGCGATCGGAACGGCACGAGCCGCGGCCGCGCCCCGTCCCCCTGCTGTCCCCGCCGGCCACGCCGCTGCTGCGCCAGGTGCTCGGGCGCCGCACGCTGGACATCGCCGTTGCGCCGAACCTGCCCAGCGTCCGCGTCGATGCGAACGAATTCGACCTGGCGCTGCTCAACCTGGCGGTGAATGCGCGCGACGCGACCGACGAGAAGGGGCATATCCGCCTGGCCGTCGATCGTGCCGATCGTGGTGCGGTGGAGGTGGTGCTGACCGACAACGGCGTCGGCATGGATGCCGCCACGCTCGCCCGCGCGCGCGAGCCCTTCTTCACGACCAAGGACCGGGAGCACGGTACCGGCCTCGGTCTGCCGATGGTGCACAATTTCGCCACCGGCGCAGGCGGCGCGCTGACGCTGGCGAGCGAACCCGGCCGCGGCACCACCGCGCGCATCGTCCTGCCGACACAGGACGGCGAGCACGCCTGACCAGTCCCGCTCGCCGACGCGGAAGCGGTGCAAGGCCAGGCGGCACATCGGCGGTGACAGGAATCGATCCCGGGTCTAGAGCCGGCCGGTGCATGCGCTGCGGCTCCTTCTGACGAGACATGCCTGGCTGGCGGCCTCGCTCGCCGCCGCGGCGCTCGTCATGAAGCTGCTGGTGCCCGCGGGCTTCATGCCGGTCGCGTCGGCGCATGCCGTGACGATCCAGCCCTGCTCCGGCTTCGGGCCCGAGCGGGTCATGGCGGCCATGCCGGGCATGGACCATTCGGATCACGGCAAAACCAGCCATCAGGGCAAGGACATGCCGTGCGGCTTCGGCGGATTGTCGATGCCCACCTTGGCCGGTGCCGACATCGTGCTGCTGGCCGCAGCCATCGCCTACGTCATGGCGATCGGCATTCGAGCGGAGAGCGCCTGCCGCGTCTCTGCGGCGCCCCACCTGCGTCCGCCGTCGCGAGGTCCGCCAAGCATGTGACGCAGGGCAGGACGGGTGAAGCACGTGGACC
>CAXTUG010000076.1:7030-11538 GCA_964247375.1 uncultured Sphingomonadaceae bacterium | reverse complement strand
GCATGTTGAGCGCCGCCTCGTTGGCGCCGCCATGCGCCGGGCCCCACAGGCAGGCGATGCCGGCGGCGATGCAGGCGAACGGATTGGCGCCCGACGACCCGGCCAGGCGCACGGTCGAGGTCGACGCATTCTGCTCATGGTCGGCGTGGAGGATGAAGATCTTGTCCATCGCATCGACGATGACCGGATCGGGCTCATACTCCTCGGCCGGGACCGAGAAGGTCATGCGTAGGAAGTTGGCGGTGTAGGACAGGTCGTTGCGCGGATAGACGAACGGCTGCCCGACCGAATATTTGTACGCCATCGCCGCGATCGTCGGCATCTTCGCGATCAGCCGGTGCATGGAGATCATGCGCTGCTTGGGATCGGTGATGTTGGTCGAATCGGGGTAGAAGGCGGAGAGCGCGCCAACCACGCCGACCATCACCGCCATCGGGTGGGCGTCGCGCCGGAACCCGCGATAGAAGGTCGCCAGCTGCTCGTGCAGCATGGTGTGGCGGGTGATCGTCGAATTGAACGTCTCGAGCTCGTCCGTGCTCGGTAGCTCGCCGTGGATCAGCAGGTAGGCGACCTCCAGGAAGCTCGACTGCTCGGCCAGCTGGTCGATCGGATAGCCGCGGTGGAGCAAAACGCCCTGATCGCCGTCGATGTAGGTCAGCCCGCTCTCGCAGCTGGCGGTCGAGGTGAAGCCGGGATCGTAGGTGAACGCGCCGGTCTGGCCGTAGAGCTTGCGGATGTCGATGACGTCCGGTCCGGTGCTGCCCTCCAGCACCGGATAGTCGAACGTCTTGTCACCGATGCTGATCGTGCTGTCGGCCATTGTCACCTAACTCCATCCATGCCGGCGGCGGGATCGATCTGATCCGCCAGCCTTCCCAGGCTCTCCTCGCGACCGAGCAGCGCCAGAACGTCGAAGATCCCGGGGGAGGTCGTCCGGCCGGTCAGGGCGGCGCGCAACGGCTGCGCGACCTTCCCGAGACCGAGCTGGGCTTCCTCTGCGACGGCGCGGACCGCGGCCTCGAGCGCGGGAGCGCTCCAGTCCGCGACGGCCGAGAGGGCGTCCCGAGCGCGCGCCAGAAGCTGGCGAGCGCCACCGTCTAGCAGCTTCGCGGCGCCCTCGTCCACGTCGATCGGGCGGGTGCGAAAGAGGAAGCTCGCCCCGTCCGCTATCTCATTGATAGATTTGGCACGAATCTTCAGGTGCGGCATGGCGCGCCGCAGCAAATCGGACGTTTCCGGGGTCGAATCGATCCCCATACGCGCGATCACCAGATCGGCGAGCCGCCCGTCGTCCGCCTCGCGCAGATAGTGGCCTTGGATAAACTCCAGCTTCTTCAGGTCGAAGCGCGACGGGGCGCGGCCGACCGCGTCCAAGTCGAACCACTGGATCGCCTGCTCGCGGCTGATGATCTCCTCGTCGCCATGGCCCCAGCCGAGCCGCAGCAGGTAGTTGTTCACCGCCTCCGGCAGCATCCCCATCGCGTCGCGATAGGCGTCCACGCCCAAGGCGCCGTGCCGCTTCGACAGTTTGGCGCCGTCGCTGCCGTGGATCAGCGGGATATGGGCATAGACCGGCTCCGGCCAGCCCATCGCGCGGATGATCCCCATTTGGCGGAAGGCGTTGTTGAGATGGTCGTCGCCGCGGATGACGTGGGTCACGCCCATGTCGCGATCGTCCACCACTACCGCCAGCATGTAGGTCGGCGTGCCGTCGGAGCGGAGCAGGACCATGTCGTCCAGCTCGGCATTCTGCACCGTCACCGTGCCCTGCACCCGGTCGTGGATGACCGTCTCGCCCTCGCGCTCGACTTTCAGCCGGACTACGAAGGGCTGGCCCTCCTGCTCGGGGCCGCAGGTCCGGTCGCGCCAGCGCCCGTCGTAGCGCAGCGGCTTGCCGGTGGCGCGCTGCTCGGCGCGCATCGCCTCCAGTTCCTCGGGCGTGGCGTAGCAGCGATAGGCCGCACCGCGGTCCAGCAGCTGCTGCGCCACCTCGGCGTGGCGCGCCCCCCGCGCAAACTGGTAGACGACGTCGCCGTCCCAATCGAGGCGGAGCCACGTCATGCCGTCCAGGATCGCCGCGATCGCCGGCTCGGTGGAGCGGGCACGGTCGGTATCCTCGATCCGCAGCAGGAATTTGCCGCCCATATGCTTGGCGTACAGGTAGTTGAACAGCGCCGTGCGGGCGCCGCCGATGTGCAGGAAGCCGGTGGGGGAGGGCGCGAACCGCGTCACGACCTCGCCGCCGGCGGCGGTGCTTGCGCCCAAAGCGCCTGTCTCCCAAGCTGTGCCGGCGATGGCCGGTGAAAAATGGTGAGCGCCCCTAGCATAGCGTTCCGCACCCCACAAACGGGCGGGCGGCGCTTCGTCGCGCGTTCGCAGGAGCTGATCGCCCGGATCGAGCGCCGGCTGGAGGCGGAGCGGGACCAGCTCGCTCTGTGGGTGCCGGTCGCGCTGGGCAGTGGCATCGCCGCCTGGTTCGGCCTGCCCGAGCCGCGCGGCTGGACGCTGTTCCTGGCGGCGACGCTCGGCTTCGGCGGTCTGGCTCTAGCGGTTGGAACGAAGGGGCGGGCGCTGCGATCGTGCGCCATCCTCCTGATCCTGGCGGGACTCGGCTGCGGACTTGCCTGGCAGCGGAGCGACCGCGTCGCCGCCCCCAAGCTGACCCGCACGGTCATCCAGAATGGCACAGCCACGATCGTCGCGGTCGATCCGCTGCCCGCGCGCGACAAGGTCCGGCTGGTGGTCGTGCCCGACCCCGGCGCGGGCCTGCCGCCGCGCATCCGCATCAACCTCGATCAGGATGACGCACCGTCGGGGCTGTGGCCCGGCGCACGGATCTCCGCGCGGGTGCGGCTGGTGTCGCCGCCCGGGCCGCCGCTGCCCGGCGCCTACGATTTCGCGCGGGTCGCCTGGTTCCAGCGCATCGGCGGCACCGGCAAGGCGCTCGGTCCGGTCACCGTGACGATGCCTGCGCCGGAAGGCGGCGGCTTCATGCGCTGGTTGGCCGGGCGGCAGCTCGCCTTGACCGGTCACATCCAGCATCAGCTGTCCGGCAGCACCGGCGGCGTTGCCGCCGCGTTCGTCACCGGCGACGTCGGCGCGATTGACGACGACGACAACGAAGCCTTTCGGCGATCGGGATTGGCGCACCTGCTCTCGATCAGCGGCCTGCACGTCACCGCGGTGATCGCCGCGACCATGTTGCTGGTGCTGCGCCTCCTGGCTCTGTCGCCGTGGCTCGCGCTGCGGACGAACCTGCCGCTGATCGCGGCCGCCGCCGGTGCATTGGCCGGCATCGCCTACACCCTGTTGTCGGGTGCGCAGGTGCCGACGGTACGGTCCTGCGTGGCCTCGCTGCTGGTGCTGGGCGGCATCGCGCTCGGGCGCGAGGCGATGACGCTGCGGCTGGTCGCGACCGGCGCGCTGATCGTGCTGCTGCTCCGACCCGAGTCGCTGGTCGGGCCCAGCTTCCAGCTGAGCTTCGCCGCCGTGACCGCGATCATCGCCTTCCACGAACATCCGCGCATACGCGCCTTCCTGCAGAAGCGCGACGAGGGCTGGGCACGCAAGCTGCTGCGCGCACTGGCCGGGCTGCTCGCCACCGGCGTGCTGGTGGAGGCGGCGCTGGCGCCGATCGCGGTCTACCACTTTCATCGCGCCGGCTTCTACGGCGCGCTCGCCAACATCGTGGCGATCCCGCTGTCGACCTTCGTCATCATGCCGCTGGAGGCGCTGGCACTCGCCGCCGATCTGGCGGGGCTCGGCGCACCGGTCTGGTGGCTGGCGGGGAAGGCATTGGCGGCGCTGCTGTGGATCGCGCGTACCGTCGCCGGGCTGCCCGGCGCCGTCGCCTCGCTGCCCTCGATGCCGCTCGCGGCCTTCCTGCTGATGGTCGCCGGAGGCCTCTGGATCGCCTTGTGGCGGACGCGCATGCGCCGGCTCGGCCTCGTGCCGGTGGCGATCGGTGGCCTATGGGCGCTGCTGACCCCGCCGCCGGACCTGCTGATCACCGGCGACGGCAAGCATCTGGCGGTCCGCACCACCGACGGCGCGCTCCACCTGCTGCGCCCCCGTGCGAAGGATTATGTGCGGCAGCAACTCGCCGAGGGCTCCGGTGTTCAGGCGTCCTCGCTCGATCTCGACACGCTGCCGGGTGCGCGCTGCTCGGCGGATGTCTGCATGGCCGTCCTGCAGCGCGGCGGCCGCGCCTGGCACCTGCTCGCGACACGCAGCCCGTACCGGCTCGATCTCGACGCGTTCAAGCAGGTCTGCGCCTGGGCCGACATCGCCGTCAGCGACCGCCGCCTGCCGCGCAGCTGCACGCCGCGCTGGCTCAAGCTCGACGCGCCGCAACTGGCGCGGACCGGCGGCGTGGCCATCCGTCTCGTCGATGGTTCGGTGAGGACGGTGCAGGATGCCGATCAGCACCCATGGATCGAACGCCCTGATGCAGACACGTCTCGTCATTCCCGCGAAAGCGGGAATCGTGCTTCACTACGCTCGACAAG
>CAXTUG010000076.1:0-7020 GCA_964247375.1 uncultured Sphingomonadaceae bacterium | reverse complement strand
TGCGTATTAGAAGCGCTTGGTAGGGCAATCCGCTATCAGTTCGGGCAAGGTCCGTGCGGCTAAAGTCATTGCCCTTGTACAGCAGCGTCGTGTTCAACTGCTTGGCGCAGGCATAAGCGAAGCAATCACCGAAGTTTAGATCGGCGGCATGGCCGACCGCCCGGCCGAACGTCTGTGCGGCATCGAGCGCCGATCTTCCGATTTCCGGGGAAACAGAAATTTCCTCTGCGCCGATATTCTCGATGAAGGCGTCCACCGCCAAGCGGATGCGCCCGAGGAAATCCGACGACGGCTTCATCGCGCCGGACCCTTTTCGCGCCAGCGCAGCGGCCGCTTCGAACTTCACCAAAGGTGAGACGTAAAAGGGCCCGTCGTCTTGCGCCAACCGCTTCTCCAACTCTTCGTGGCCGGGTTCGCGCGCAAGAATGGCGACGATGGCCGACGCGTCCAGGAACATTCAGATGTTGCCCCACATCTCATCGGTGAACGCCTTCATATCGAAATCGGGATCAAACGGACCCAGCGCATCCGCCATTGCCTGCGAGCGCTTCAATCGCTCGCGGAGCGGCAATGCTCGACGCGTGGCCGCAAGCTGCGCCGTCAACGCGTTGCGAACCGCCTCGGTCTTGGATCTGGCGTTGGTTGCCTTGCGAACTTCTTCGGCAAGCGCCTCGACGCGGGCGTCACGGATGAACAGCGCCATTGCAATCTCCTATGAGATATATATCAATCCTAGATGTATATACAACGGAGCCGTAGTTTCATACTTGCGAGTTCCGTTTGGCAGCTCTGGAAGGCACGGCAGCTATTATCGAATTGTCATTGCGAGCGCAGCGAAGCAATCCAGAGACCGGGACTAGATTGCTTCGCTGCGCTCGCAATGACGGAATTTATCTAAAAGCAGGGTGCTTTAGCAGGCGATCAGAAGATGCTGCTTGATGTCGCGCCTTCCGACGTGCCGACATAAGCTTGCGAACACGCCTAGAAACGCGTGGCGAGCGAGACGCCGGCGCCATGCATGTTGCCCCATGGCAGCACCCGCACGCTGTCGTTGCGCTTGGACGTAATCAGAAAACCCGACGCCTCACCAATGCCCGCTCCGGCTACGACATCGTACCAGTGGTGCTTACGCGCCTCTATGCGGGAGAAGCCGACGAAGGCAGCGACCAGCTGGGCCGGTATTCCCACCTGCCATCCATAGCGGTTCTGAAGCGTCGCGGCGGCGGCGAAGGATGCGGAAGCGTGGCCCGACGGAAAGCTCCTACGGTCGCTTCGATCGGGCCGCTGCTCCGGAAAGGCATGCTTGAGGATTTCGGACGCTGAAAATGCGGCTGCCAGGCTCGCGCCGGCCTGCAAGTCTCCGGTCCAGTCGTGGTGAACCGCCGGAAGGGCCAGCGCGAGAACGACCAAGGCATTCCTGCCGGCGCTGCTTGCGTCGTCCCACGCCTTGACATTGCGGGCGTCGACCGGCGTTGCCACGAACGCGCCGAGACTCAGCAGAGCAGCAAGCCACTTCATCATGCAATTTCTCCGCCCGTAGCCGGAAAGCCGCTTTGCCTTCACTGCCGCGCGGCGTCGGTCAACTCCGCTAGATAAGCATGGATTTGCGCGATCGCGGCGGCGCCTTCGCCGACCGCGGCCGCGACCCGCTTGGTCGAGCCGGCCCGCACGTCGCCGGCCGCGAACACACCCTTGCGGCTCGTCTCCAGCAGCGCGCGCTCGCTGCCGCCGGTCACGACGAAGCCTTTGTCGTCGAGCGTGACGCAGTCGGCCAGCCACTCTGTGTTCGGGTCGGCGCCGATGAACAGGAACAGGTGGTTCAATTCGCAGCGATGCTCCGTGCCGCTCTCCCGGCAGCGGAAGGTCGCAGCTTGGAGCCCGCTGGCGCGGTCGCCTTCCAGCGCCACCACTTCCTTGCCGATGTGCAGCTCGACATTGGGCAGCGCCTTGATCCGGTCGATCAGGTAGCGCGACATCGTCTCCTCGAGCGGTCTGCGCACCACCAGATTGAGCGTCTTCACCTGCGGGGCGAGATAGACCACCGCCTGGCCCGCCGAGTTACCGCCGCCGACCAGCGCGATCTCCTCCCCGTCGCACAGTTTCGCCTCGATCGGCGAAGCCCAGTAGGAGATGCCGGCGCCTTCCAGCTCTTCCAGCTTGTCGATGTCCGGCCGGCGGTAGCGCGCGCCCGACGCGATCACCACCGTTCGCCCGCGCACCTGCGTGCCATTGTCCACGTCCAGCGTGAAGCAGTCCCGATCGGCGTCGTCGCAGTGCAGCCGCTCGACGGTGAGCGGGATGGCGAGCTCGGCGCCGAACTTGGTCGCCTGGGTGAAGGCGCGGCCGGCCAGCGCCTGGCCGGAGATGCCGGTCGGAAAGCCGAGATAATTCTCGATCCGGGCCGACGCGCCCGCCTGCCCGCCGAATGCGCGCGTATCCAGCACCAGCACCGACAGGCCCTCGGAGGCGCCGTAGACGGCGGTGGCGAGCCCGGCGGGTCCGGCGCCGGTGACGATCACGTCATAGACCTTGTCGGCGTCGAGTTCGGGCGTGATGCCGAGGCAGGCGGCGGCGTCGGCATCGCTCGGCCGCTTCAGCACCGTGCCGTTGGGGCAGATCATCAGCGGCAGGTCGCCGACCGGGACGCCCAGCCGATCGAGCAGCTCCTTGCCCTCGTCGGTCGCGGCATCGATCTTGCTGTTGGGATAGCCGTTGCGGGTGAGGAAGCCTTCCAGGCGCACCAGCTCGGGATCGTCGGGGCGGCCGATCAGCACCGATCCGACATGCTCTGAATTCAGCAGGCCGACCCGGCGCAGCACGAAGGCACGCATGATCAGCTCGCCCAGATCGGCCGATCCGATCAGCAGCGCACGCAGGTGCGCCGCATCGAACGGCAAAGCGGTGCAGCCGTCCGGCCCGGCGGCGCCCTCCGCCAGCGAGGCCCGGCCGCCGAGCTGGCTGATCTCGCCCGACAGCTGTCCGGCATGGTGGCTGACGACCGGCGCCTCGTGCCCCAGTCCGTCGCGGCGGATAACGTCGATCGATCCTTCCATCACCAGCCAGGCGGGCGCGTTGCGCTCGCCCAGCTCGAACATCTTCTCGCCGGGCTTGAAGCGGTGCGGTTCACCGCTGGCGAAGCGGCGCGCCGTGTCGATCTGCTGCGCCGTGAGCGTCGGAAACATCTGCTCGCGGCGGTTCTCCAGATCGGGCTTGGATGCCATCAGCCGATCCGGTGCGCCTTCAGGATCGGGATCCTGGGTGCCAGCATCTGCCCCTTCATCACGCCTTCGCCGGCGTTTGGATCGGTCGGCGATGCCAGGATCTTGTGCACCACGTCCATCCCCTCGACCACGCGGCCAAACACCGCGAAGCCGTTGCTGTCACCCGGCTGAGCCGGCTTGGCATTCAGGGAACTCATGTCGCCGACGATGATGAAGAAGTCGCCGGTAGCACTATTGGGGCCGCCGCGCGCCATCGAGATCGCGCCGTCGGTGTTGCTGAGACCCGTCCTGCTGGTCGGCTCGTCGGCAATCGGCTTCAGCACGCGCTTGGGATCGTTGCGGGTGCCGCCCTGGATCAGGCCGAAATTGGCCTGGATCGGGTCGGCCCGGTAGAAACTGGTGCCGTCGAGCCGATGCTGGTCGACGTAGCGCAGGAAGTTGGCGGCGGTGATCGGCGCCCGCTCCGTCTCCACCGCCACCACGATCGTGCCGGCGCCCGTCTCCAGCGCGACCCTGACCGTGACCGGCACATGCGCCGGCGCTGCGGCTGGCAAGGTCGGCGTGACGGGCGGAGCGGGTGCGGGCGCCTGCGCGAAGGCCGGCGTGGAAAGCAGGGCGAGGACGAGGGCGAATCGGTGCGGCATGGCACCAGTCTAGCCGATCAGCCCTGCCGGAGCAGCGCCAGCGTCCGCTCGTCCGGATCGCCGCCGAACCAGCGGTCCAGCGCTGCCCCGACCGGCCGATCGTCCGGATCGGCCTGTCGGAACAGGGTGAGCGAGGAGCGGAACTTCATCGCATCGAGGCTGCCGAACACCCGCTCCGCGCTGGTCGGCCCCAGGGATTGCAGCACCTCCAGGCACTCGTGGAGACGCGGCCCGAGCACCGGATGCCGCAGGTAGGCCCTCGCCTCGTCGAGCGAGACGATGGCGTAGAAGCGCGCGGTGGGGCTCTGCCCGAGCCCGGCGATCTGCGGAAAGATGAACCAGATCCAGTGGCTCGTCTTGCGGCCGGCGCGGAGCTCGGCCAGCGCCGTGCCATACTCCGACTCCTGTGCCTCGACGAAGCGTCGAAGATTGAAGGGATCAGCCATTCTGCGGAAATGCGCGGCTGAGGAAACGCGATCCGCCGAGACCGAAACGCCAGGGATGCTCGACCGCCTTGGAGATGCCGATGCGCGGTCCGCTCAGGATCGGCGCCGGATCGCCGGCGATCAGCTCGAACGGTGCCTGGTCCAGCGACAGGCCATTGTGCGATCCGTCGATGCCGAGCGCCTGCGCCAGCTTGCCGGGCCCGCTGCACAGGGTGCGCGGATCGGACAGGCCGCGCCGTTCGATCATGCGATCGATGCCCAAGGTCGGCTCCAGCGCGCGGATCAGCACCGCGCTGCCGGGATGCGCGCCGCCGACGAAGTTCAGGCACCAGTGGATGCCGTAGATCCTGTAGACGTAAGCATGGCCGATCGGTCCGAACATCGCCTGGTTGCGCAGCCGCGGGCCGCCGAAGCTGTGCGATGCCGGGTCGTCGATATCGTAGGCCTCGGTCTCGGTGATGATCCCGCCGATGCCGTCGACCAGCAGGGTCGTGCCGATCAGGGCGCGGGCGAGAGGGACGACAGGCTGCGACCAGAAGTCGGGCGGGATGGGTGTGCTCACCGGCGCGCGTCTGCCCGATCGCAAGCCCTTCGTAAAACATCGCTCGTCCCGAGTAGCCATCGCGCTTGTCGAGGTGGCATATCGAGGGACATGTCCCGATACGGAAAGGTGGAAGCAGAGTGGATTTCCCGATCGAAGCGGTACGGGCGCGTTTTCCCGCGCTGGCGAGGGCCGACAACAGCCAGCCGCGCCTCTACTTCGACGCGCCGGGCGGCACGCAGGTCTGCCAGGATGCGATCGACCGGATGGTTGCGCACCTGAGCGGCGGCACCGCCAATTCCGGCGGCGCCTTCGCCACCTCGCAGGAGACCGACGCGCTGAGCGAGGCGGCGCACCAGGCCATGGCCGACCTGCTCGGCGCCGAAGCGGGCGAGATCGCGTTCGGGCCGAACATGACCTCGCTCACCTTCGCGCTGTCGCGGGCGCTGGCGCAGGGCTGGTCTTCGGGCGACGAGATCATCCTGTCGCGGCTGGACCACGACGCCAACGTCTCGCCCTGGCTGCGCGCCGCGCGCGACCGGGAAGTGACGGTGCGCTGGATCGACTTCGATCCGGAGACCGGCACGCTGGACCTGGACGGCCTGCCCGGCCTGCTGTCATCCAGGACGCGGCTGGTGGCGGTCGGCGGCGCGAGCAACGCGCTGGGTACGCTCAACGATATCAAGCATATCACCGAGATCGTGAAGAGCGGTTCGGAGGCGCTGCTGTTCGTGGATGCCGTGCAGTCGGTGCCGCACGTGCCGATCGACGCGGGCGCGCTCGGCTGCGATTTCCTGGCCTGCTCGCCCTACAAATTCTTCGGCCCACACCAGGGCGTGCTGTGGGGCAAGGCCGACCTCATGGCGCGGATCAACGCCTACAAGGTGCGTCCGGCCGACGCCGATCCGCCCGCGCATCGCTTCGAGACGGGCACGCCCTCATTCGAGGGGCAGGCGGGCGTGCTCGGCACGATCGAGTATCTGGACTGGCTCGGCGGCCAATATTCGAATGCGAACGACCGTCCGGTGCGGCTGCGGGCGGCGATGGAGGCGTGCATCGCCTATGAGAACAGCCTGGGGCAGCGCCTGCTCGACGGCCTGCAGCGCATCCCCGGGGTGCGCCTGTGGGGCCGGCCGACGATGGAGGGGCGGGTGCCCACCTTCGCCGTCACGATCGAAGGTCGTCACCCCGACGCGGTCGCGGCTGCCCTGGCGGAGCGCAACATCTTCGTCTGGTCGGGACATTTCTACGCGGTCGAGGTGATCGCGCGATTGGGCTTGCAGGAAGCCGGCGGGCTGCTCCGGATCGGGCTGTGCCACTATCATACCGTGCAGGAGGTGGATCGCTTCCTGGCCGCCCTGCGCGAAATAATCGCGTCACCAAGTTCGGAGCGCGTGGAAGCCGGGCACATCCAACTGGTTGATCCGGCATGAAGAAGCCGACCTCGAAACGC
This sequence comes from uncultured Sphingomonadaceae bacterium, assembly GCA_964247375.1. GTDB lineage: Bacteria > Pseudomonadota > Alphaproteobacteria > Sphingomonadales > Sphingomonadaceae > Sphingomonas_I. The sequence goes on along the minus strand of CAXTUG010000076.1, from coordinate 715 downwards.
AGCCGGGCAACCGCGCCGTTTCGCGATGCACCCCGCGGCGCCTCCGCCCTGCTGATCATCGACATGATCACGGACATGGATTTCGGCGGCAGCACCGAGATGCGCAAACAGGCGGCGGAGGCGGCGGACGCCATCCTGAAGCTGCGCCAGGCGGCGGACGAGGCGCAGCTGCCCGTAATCTACGTCAACGACAATTTCGGAGAGTGGCATTCGGAGCGGTTCCGGCTGGTGGAGCGCGCGCTGGAATCCGACAGCGGCCGCGCGATCGTCGCCAAACTGGCGCCGCGCGACGGCGACTTCTTCATCATAAAACCGCAATTCTCCGGCTTCTACGCCACCAACCTGCCCGTGCTGCTGCCCAAATTGGGCGTCGACAGCCTCATTCTGACCGGGCTCGCGGCCGACATCTGCGTGTTGTTCACTGCCGCCGACGCGCATATGCGCGATTATCGGCTGTGGATTCCGGAGGATGCGGTCGCCGCGCAGACGCACCAGCGGCGGCAGAGCGCGCTGGAGATCGCCCGCCAGGGCCTGGGTGCGGAGGTGCGCCCGACCGGCAAGTACAACCTCACCAAGTGGCTGCAGACGCAGAAGACCATGCGCCGGCCGCCGCCGACCGAGCGGGCCGCCGACGCGCGTCAATCAGACTGAACGGGGTTTTCGCGTTTGCGGGTCCGTCCGCACCCCCCTACATCGCGGCCTTCCTCCTGCTGAC
>CAXTUG010000075.1:0-11863 GCA_964247375.1 uncultured Sphingomonadaceae bacterium | reverse complement strand
CCTACGACCAGGTCGTGCACGACGTCTCCATTCAGAATCTGCCCGTTCGCTTCGCGATGGACCGCGCCGGGCTGGTCGGCGCGGACGGGGCCACCCACGCCGGCTCGTTCGATCTCGCTTACCTCTGCACGCTGCCCAACATGGTGGTGATGGCGGCGGCGGACGAGGCCGAGCTGACTCACATGGTCCACACCATGGCGGCGTACGACGCCGGCCCGATCGCGGTCCGCTATCCCCGCGGCAGCGGCAGCGGCATCGCCATTCCAGATACGCCGGAACGGCTGGAGATCGGCCGCGGCCGGATCGTGCGTGAAGGCAAGACGGTGGCGATCCTCTCGCTCGGCACGCGGCTGGAGGAGGCGCTGAAGGCGGCCGACCGGTTGGAAGCGCAGGGCCTGTCCACCACCGTCGCCGATCTCCGCTTCGCCAAGCCGCTCGACGCGGCGCTCGTCCGCCGCCTGCTCCTGAACCACGAGGTGGCGATCACCGTGGAGGAGGGATCGTCGGGCGGCTTCGGCGCGCAGGTGCTGACGCTGGCGTCGGACGAGGGCCTGATCGATGCCGGGCTGAAGCTGCGCACGCTGCGCCTGCCCGACCGCTACCAGGATCAGGACAAGCCCGAGCGGCAATATGCGGAGGCCGGTCTCGATGCCGACGGCATGGTTGCGGCGATCCTGGCGGCGCTCCGCCACAACGACATCGGGGTGGGTGTCGCGGGGTGAGGACCGCGCTCGCGCTCCTCGCCGCACAGTGGTTGACCCAGGCCGCGGCGGCGGGAACGCCCCTGGCGCCGATCGTGGTCGACATTGACGGGGTCCGCTCCGCCGCCGGCATAGTGCGGGTGACGGTCTGTCCCCGCGACCTGTTCCTCGGCAATTGCCCGTGGGGCGCATCCGCCCCTGCCCGTGCCGGCCGGATCAGCATAATCGTGCCGGACGTGCCGCCCGGCCGTTACGCAGTACAGGCATTCCACGACGCCGACGATGACGGCAAGCTGCAGCGCAACTGGCTCGGCCTGCCGCGTGAGGGCATCGGCTTCTCCAACGACGCGATGGCCCGCATCACCTATCCCCGCTTCTCGGTGGCTGCCTTCGATCACGGCACGGCGGCGCAGCACATCGTCGTCAAGGTCCGCTATCTTCTGGGTTGAGCCGGTCGCCGCGCCGGAACCAGCATCTGCGCGAGCGGCAGCAGCATCAGTGCGGCGAGCCCGCTGAGCACCAGGGCGATCAGTCGATCCCCCAGGTAGATGTCGGCCCAGCCATAGGCCGCGCTCGCCGCCAGCAGCGGCAGCAGAATGACGAGGGCGCAGAGCAGCCGGCCGGTCGGCGGTGCAGTCCGCGGCCGGCGCAGCGGCAGTGCGTCCAGCATGGCATCCACGACGCGCCGCTCCGCCGGCGAGAAGCCGGCCGCCGACAACGGCCGCGCACCATCGCGGCGGTAGCGGCCCAGCATCGCGTACAGCCGAAGCGCTTCCAGGCGGGCGTCGGCGATGCGCGCTCCGGTCCGCCGCGCCTGCGCATCGCGCCGCACCTGCAATATTACGTGGCGCTCGACCTCGCCGAGGCGGATCTCCCAGCCTCGCGCAACGTCATACGATCCGATCCCGTCCGCAATCTGCAAATCCCGATAGGCCATCGCCCGATCCTTCATCCACTGCCCGGCATTGCCGTCGCCGGGCAGCTCTAGGGAGGGGGCGTCGACACCGCGTCAGAACGGGCGTGAAAGGGCCGTGAAAAGCGCCTCCGCCGGTCTTTTCACGGCGGAAAGTATCAGTTTGCAGGCTTGGGCCGCGTGTAGGGCACGAAGTCGCCGAGGCTGGCGAAGCCGTGTTCAAACCGGCTGCCGCGGTCGACCAGCTTCATCTGATCGAGCCGGCACATCTGCGATCCGAACAGGAATTGAACCGGTATGTCGTCGTCGCGCAGCATATCGGCGCCGAGCGGCCGATTGACGTACAGCGTGCCGCCGAAGGCGCGGTAGACGATCGCGGTGCCGCCGATGATGTGGGAGGATTCGATCCGCGTCAGCGACACGCAGCTCTGCGGCTTGCCGGGCACGAGCCCCTGCACCTCCTTCGCCAGTGCGGCCTCGCCCCGCACCTGCCGGGATTCCCGCGCGAGCGCCGGCGACACGGCCGCGAGGGTGGCGAACAGCAGAATCAGGTTGCGCATCTCTCGTCTCCTCAGCGCGCGGCATGCCGATCGGTTCAACCAGCTACGCTGATAGGCTGAACGAGCGTGGTGAACACCCGATCCGTGGAGTTCGGCGGCTGCCCTCTTCTCGGCCGGCTGCTGCCACATGCTTGTGCCAACGGTGTCACAATGACCGGGGCAAAAGCGGTGGCCATCCTTTTTCTGTTGTAAAAGCGAGCGGAAACATCCTTAACGTCTTGGTTACCGTCTTGTGGATAAGTTCTGCCTGTGTGGTCCATCTCCGCTATGATTCTCTTCTACGTCCTCGGCGGTCTCGCGGCGGTCGGCGCGGCCGTGGGCGGAGCAGCCGCGCTAGTGCGCAGAGGCCGCATCGGAAGCGTGCCGCCGCAGCCGGAGGTCCGCGCCGGCGCGCCGGTCGTCACCAGCTTGGCCGAGGACCTGGCGCATGCGGTGGACCGCAACGAATTTTTCCTGGTGCATCAGCCCAAGATGCGTGCGCGCTCCGGTGAGATCCATGCGGTCGAGACGCTGGTGCGGTGGCGCCATCCCACGCGCGGATTGATCGGCCCGAACGACTTCATCGCGCTCGCCGAAGAGACGGGCGAGATGCGGCGCATCACCGAATGGGTGATCCGCCAGGCGATCACGGAGCAGGCGAGCCTCGCCACCTGTGGCCACGCGCTGGCGTTCAACGTCAACATCTCCGCTCGGGTGCTGCCCGACCGCGACTTCGCCGAATGGGCGCTCGCGACCGTCAGCAAAGCCTCCGGACCGATCGGGTTTGAGATTACCGAGACGGCGATGATCGCCGATCCGGAGGGTGCACTGCGCAACCTGCACCTGTTCGCCGACGCCGGCATCAGCATTGCCATCGACGATTACGGTGCCGGTCTGTCGAGCCTGGCTTATCTGAAACAGCTGCCCGCACGCGAGCTGAAGATCGACCGCATGTTCATCAGCGGCCTGTCGAGCAGCCATCGCGATCCCCTGCTGGTCCGCTCGACCATCGACCTGGCCCATGCGCTCGACATGGAGGTTACCGCCGAGGGCGTCGATTCGCCGGCGGCGCTGGCGCTGCTCAAGGTGATGGGCTGCGACGTGGTGCAGGGTTTCCTCATCGCCATGCCGATGGCGTCGGGCGACCTCCGCTCCTTCCTGGATGCACGCGCCGATCTGGCCCCGGAAGCATCGTTTGGATTCAATTGGTTGAACAGAGGCAATGGCAACGCCGTATAGTCGGCTGATCGCTTTTTGCGAACAGTTGCCCGTAAATAGTTAACAATCCATTAATAATAGTTGCAGCGGTTTTAACGTTTGGGTAACCCTCCTTTAAACGCGGGCACAGGTGTGCCTTGCGCACAGCGGAGGCGTTATGAAGACGACCAAGTTCCTGACCGTGGCGGCTAGTCTTTCGGTGGCAATTGCGGCAGTGGCACCTGCATCTGCTTACGTGAATGGAGGCTCGGTGCGTTCGGCCGCTACGACGATCCGTCCGATCAGTCCTGCAGCGACGACGATCCGTCCGATCAGTCCCGCAGCGACGACGATCCGCCCAATCGGCCCCGCAGCTACCACCATTCGGCCGATCAGCCCCGCCGCCACGACGATCCGTCCAATCAGCCCCGCTTAATTCGTCGAAGGAATGGCGGGCTGCGATGTGCAGCCCGATACGAATTCCTGAAGGTTGTTCTTTTACAACTTTAAAAATGATATTAACGGTTTCGCGCTAAAGTGCCTCCTCTGAAAAGGGACTTGTGTGCGCCGCGCTTTCGCCTGTTTCCTGGGATTTCTTGTTTGCGCTTGCGCACAGACTGTATCGGCGCAGCGCCCGCTCGAAGTTGATTTGCAACGGCAAGTCGCTTCAATCCGCGGCAGGCTGGTAACAAATCCGGCGGTCGCGCTGATCGAAGCGGAAGAGCTCGGTCGATCTGCGTCCTCCCAATCGGACACACGGGTGCGAGCTTTATATAATGTCGATGCGGCTTGGCTTCGCGCCGAGGCGTTGCTTAATTTGAACGAGCCGGAAAAAGCGAAAATCATCGCTGCTGCGGCATTGCCGACGGCGCAAGCAATCCTGGCTGATACTCCGCTACCAGCCAAGCTGTTGCTGACGCATGGCGCCGCATTTAGCGCAGTTCGCGATGTCGAGGCCGCCTTGCTGGATTATCAGTCGGCATACCGCCTCTCGCGCAAAGTCGGCGACTTGCGAACACAGGCGTTGGCACTTCAAAGTATCGCCCAGATTTATACCGACGCTGAAGATTTCTCCGAAGCTCTCAAATATCAGCGTCAAGCGATCGATGTTTCCGGTCAAGACAAGATGCTACTTCTCTCAGCGTTCAACAATACGGGGGTCTCCTATCTCGGGTTAAAACAATACCGATTGGCTGAAGAGCATTATAAGAAGGCTCTCCGGCTGGCCGACGAACTGGACAGCAGCTATCTGGCCATCCAGATCTTGTCCAACATAGCACTTACGCAGACAGAATTGCGGGAATTCGATAGCGCTGCCGCTACATTGCGGCAGGCATATAGTCTCGCTGAACAATCTTCTGCATCCAGGTGGCGCCCTGTTACGGATGGGGTCGCTGCGTTGTTAGCATTCCGGCGTAACGATCTCGAAAGCGCTCAATCGCTGATACAGGCAGCGCTAAGCGAGGCTGCCCGTACCAAAGCGTCAATTCCGACGAGGGACATCTATAAAACTGCCTATCAAGTGTTCCGAGCATCTGGTGATAATAGCTCGGCACTGCAGGCATTGGAAAGATTCAAGTCTATCGATGACGAACAGCGTGCATTAGCGGCGTCTGCAAATGCCGCCCTGATGAATGCCCGGTTCAACTTCACCAACCAGGAATTGCGCATCCGCGACCTGCGCGTGGCGCAGGAGCGGGCGGCGACGCGGTTCCGCAATCGCATGCTGCTGGCGCTGCTGTCGGCCGCGGCGATCATCTCCACGCTGCTGCTGATCGGCATCCTGTCGATCCGGCGCAGCCGCAACCAGGTACGCGCCGCTAATATTAGCCTGCGCTCCACCAACGTCGCGCTGGAGAAGGCGCTGGCCGCCAAGACCGAGTTCCTCGCCACGACCAGCCATGAGATCCGCACGCCGTTGAACGGCATCCTCGGCATGACCCAGGTGCTGCTGGCCGGGCGCCAGCTCGACCCGACGCTGCGCAGCCGCATCGAACTGGTCCACGGCGCCGGTGAGACGATGAAGGCGCTGGTCGATGACATTCTCGACGTCGCCAAGATGGAGACGGGCGAGTTGCGCATCCAGACCGGCGAGATGGACCTGAAGCGCCTGCTGGAGGATGCGGTCACCGTCTGGACCGGGCAGGCCGAGACCAAGCGGATCGGCATCGCCTTCGACCTGGCCGACTGTCCCGGCCACATCATCGCCGACGAGGTCCGGCTGCGCCAGATCATCTTCAATTTGATGTCCAACGCCATCAAGTTCACCGATCGCGGGCAGGTCCGGCTGGAAGCCTTTGCCGAGGAGCGCGACGACGGCGAGCAGCTGGTCGTGCGTGTCACCGACAGCGGGATCGGCATTCCTGCCGACCGGATGGACGATATCTTCGAATCCTTTCGGCAGGTCGACGGCGGCGTCACCCGGCGCCACGGCGGCACCGGCCTGGGGCTCGCCATCTGCCGCAGCCTGGCGCGTGCGATGGGCGGCGACGTCACGGCGGCCTCGACGCTCGGCACCGGTTCCACCTTCACGCTGGCGATACCGCTCGCGCGGGCGGTGATCGAGGCGGTGCCGCAGAGCCGGGTGGCGGCGATCAGCCTCGTCACCGCCGAACTGCTGGTGATCGAGCCAAACCCGCTGGGGCAGGGCATCATGCGCGCGCTGCTGGCGGGGCAATGTGCCGGGGTCCAGTTCGCGATCGATGTAGCGAGCGCGCTGGAACTCATCGGCTCGGGCACGATCGATCATGTCGTGGCGGAGGGTTCCGCGCTGGGCCTGGACCCCGCCTCGGCCGGTGCGCTGGCCGCCGCCGTGCACGCGACCGGCGCACGCTTCAGCCTGCTGTGGCGCGAACCCGCGCCGGAACTGCTTGCGGAACTCGCCGCAGCAGGCATAACCCACGTTATTTCCAAACCGATCAGTGCAGCTGAACTTCTCTCCGAAATGAATACAGTCTATAGGGATCAGATCGGCAGCCGCGACATTGCGGCGTGACCGGGGGCGCATACGGGGGATGGTGAGATGAACATCCTGTTCGTCGAGGACGATGCGATGAACCGCCGCGTGGTGCGTGACATGCTGACGGTGGCCGGCGCAACAATGGACGAAGCGCACGATGCCGAGAGCGGCCTGCAGATGATCGAAGACGGCCAGTATGACATCGTGCTGATGGATCTGCGCATGCCCGGCATGGACGGCCTCACCGCGATCAAGCACATCCGCGCGCGTACCGACGCGAAGGCGAGCGTGCCGGTGATCGTGGTCACCGCCGATACCGCGCTCGACATCTGCCGCGACTGCATCGATCAGGGCGCCGACGAGGTGATCCTCAAGCCGGTCGCGATGAACAAGCTGTTCGACGCCATCGGGCGCCTGATCGCGCGCGGCAACGGCAGCATGATGCTGAACTGATCGCGCGCAGAACGATCGCTCACCGCCGCGCGGCAAAAAAACTCCTGAGCTGCACGGCCGCTTCGGCCGCACCGATCCCACTATAAACTTCCGGACGATGGTGACAGGTCGGCTGCTGGAACAGGCGCGGCCCATGCACGACCGCGCCGCCCTTCGGATCCTCGGCGGCATAATAGAGGCGTCCGATCCGGGCATGGGCGATCGCCCCGGCGCACATGGCGCACGGCTCCAGCGTTACCCACAAGTCCAGGTTATCGAGACGCGGCTGGTCCAGGGCGGCAGCAGCCCGACGGATCGCGACGATCTCGGCATGCGCGGTCGGGTCGTTGCCGGTCAGCATCATGTTGGCGGAAGTGGCGATGACCTCCTCGTTGCGGGCGACGACCGCGCCCACCGGCACCTCGCCCGCCCTGGCTGCCGCGGCGGCCAGGTTAAGCGCGAGACGCATCGGCGCGGGCAGAGGGAAAGCCATGGCCCTCCCTAGCGGGCGTCAGCCTCAGGTGCGAGCGAGCAGGCCGGGGCGGAACAGCACCACCAGCGCAAAGATCAGCCCCGGCACCCACCCGAGCAGGGTCAGCACGACGCCGATCCAGAATTCCGGCCCCAGACCGCGCGCCAGGAAGATGCCGAGCGGCGGCAGCAGGATCGCCGCGATCACCGCCCCTATGCCGGGTTCGCCCACGTCACTGCGCCTTGTGCACGGCGACGGTCGGCACTTCGACCTTCTTCTTCACCGTATCGACCTTGGGGACCTCGACGGTCGTATTCTTGCTGCCGACGTCGATGCTGCCGACATCGGCCGAGACGGCGGGCGCCTGGCCCCCTTCGACCTTCACCGTCGGCAGCGTGCCGGACGATCCATGCAGGTTCACGAATCCGGTCGCGACCGCGATGATCGCGATAACTACGATGATGGCCAGGATGGTGACAACCGCACGCATCGTCTAATCTCCCTCAATTGTTCGGGCCTAACGTGCTTCACTCGGGTCGGTTGCATCACGCGCCGGCCGTGAACCTTGACGAATCTGCCGCCTGCCAGTATCGGGCCCGCTCTTCCCAGATTCTCGATTCAGGATGATGAGCGCATGGCGCGTATTTGCGAGCTGACCGGCAAGGGCCGGCAGGTGGGCCACAATGTGAGCCACGCCAACAACAAGACCAAGCGGACGTTCCTGCCGAACCTGCAGAACGTGACGCTGATCTCCGACAAGCTCGGCAAGAGCATCAGGCTGCGCGTGTCGACGCACGGCCTGCGCTCGGTCGAACATGTCGGCGGGCTCGACAACTGGCTGACCAAGGCGAAGTCGGACACCCTGTCGCTGCGCGCGCGCCGCCTCAAGCGCGAGATCGAGAAGGCGTCCGTGGTCGCCTGAGCGGCCGCGCCTCACCATTCAGTTAGCGGAAACAGCGCCAGGCGTACCGATGGTACGCCTGGTTTTTTGCGCAGCTGCCGGCGGCGCTGCTCGATCCTGAACGGCGTCTAACAGCGGCATTCAGTCTCCTCTCACTCCCGATGATCCATGTGTCTCTCCGGCGGTGCATTCCTGTTGCTGCGAGGAGAACCCAAATGACGGCGATATTGCGCGGGGTGGCAGCGGCAATGCTGCTCGCGGCCGTGTCGCTGCCGTCAGGCGCCGCCCTGGCGCGGGAGCCGTTCGGCGAGTCAGGAGCTTATTACCAGGACCAATCCCGTTTCCGCGATGCCGACGAGGATTGGGTCTATGCGCGGGATCGCGCCGCACGCCGGGAAGGGGAGCGGCGGCACTTCTACGAGGAGCATCAGGACCGGACGCCGGAGCCGCGTCGCGCCGGCTATCGCGAGCGGCAGGAACGCTGCACCCGCGGCAATGCCGGTACGATCCTGGGCGCGATCGCCGGCGGCCTGCTCGGTAATGCCGCGATTGGCCGTCACGGCAACCACGCGGTGGGAACGCTGGGCGGCGCCGGCGCCGGCGCGCTGATCGGCAGTGCGGCCGACGGGGATTGCACCTGATCTTACGCAGTTGCGATTTCGCTTACGCAGTCAGTCTTTGCTGACACGCTCCATCGAAGACAATTCAGTCCGCGTCGAACAACCCGGCGAGCTGCTCCACCATCGTGCCGCCCAACTGCTCGGCATCCATGATCGTCACCGCTTTCTGATAATAGCGGGTGACGTCGTGACCGATGCCGATCGCAACCAGCTCGACCGGCGAGCGGTTCTCGATCCACGCGATCACCTGGCGCAGATGCTTCTCCAGATAGGAGCCGCTGTTCACCGACAGGGTCGAATCGTCGACCGGTGCACCGTCGGAGATCACCATTAGGATGCGCCGCTCCTCGGGCCGCGAGATCAGCCGGCCGTGCGCCCACAGCAGCGCCTCGCCGTCGATATTCTCCTTGAGCAGGCCTTCGCGCATCATCAGCCCGAGATTCTTGCGGGCGCGGCGATAAGGGTCGTCGGCGCGCTTGTAGAGGATATGCCGCAGGTCGTTGAGCCGTCCCGGCGCCTGTGGGCGGCCCGCCTGCAGCCATGCCTCGCGCGACTGGCCGCCCTTCCACGCGCGCGTCGTGAAGCCCAGTATCTCGACCTTGACGCCGCAGCGTTCCAGCGTGCGCGCGAGGATGTCGGCGGAGATGGCGGCGATCGAGATGGGGCGACCGCGCATCGAACCGGAATTGTCGATCAGCAGCGTGACGACCGTGTCGCGGAAGTCGGTGTCGCGCTCGATCTTGTAGGAGAGCGAGTGGGCCGGGCTGACCACGACCCGCGCCAGCCGCGCGGCGTCGAGCAGCCCTTCCTCCTGGTCGAAGTCCCACGAGCGGTTCTGCTGCGCCATCAGCCGCCGCTGCAGCCGGTTGGCGAGTTTGGTCACCGCGCCCTGCAGGTGCACCAGCTGCTGGTCGAGATAGGCGCGCAGCCGGGTGAGCTCCTCCTCGTCGCACAATTCGCCCGCGGTGACGACCTCGTCGAAGCGCTGGGTATAGGCCTTGTAGTCGAGCGTGCCCGGCATGTCGGCCGGCGGTCGGTTGGGACGGACCGGCTGCATGCCCTCGTCGCCGTCGTCGCCCTCCATGCCCTCGCCGTCGAACTCGCCCTGCTCGCTCTCGCGGCTCTCGCTCTGCTCGTCGCTCTCGGCCGTCTCCTCGGAACGGACGTCCATCTGCCCGTCGGTCTGACCGCCGGTCTGGTCCTCGTCGCCCTCCTTACCTTCTTCGCCCTGATCCTGCTCCTCGCCTTCCTCGTTCGTCGACTCCTCGGGTTCGTTCGGCTCCGGCTGCGCCTCGACCAGCTCCAGATCCTCGAGCAGCCGCGTCGTCAATCGCGCGAAGGCACCCTGGTCGTCCAGCGTCAGGCCGAGCGCGTCGAGATCGGCGCCGGCCTTCTCCTCGATCCAGTCGCGCACCAGCGCCACGCCGCCCTCCGCCGCCTTGGGCGGTGCTTCGCCGGTCAGCCGCTCGCGCACGATCAGGGCCAGCGCCGAGGCGAGCGGCACCTCCGCCGGCGCGCGCGCGCGGGTGAGCGGATCGGACCGCATTCGCATCTCCAGGGCGGTCGCGAGATTGACGCGCACGCCGGCCATCCCGCGCGATCCCAGCGCCTCGATCCGCGCCTGCTCGACCGCATCGAACACCGCCCGCGCCTGCGCCTCGACCGGCGCGTTGCGGGCGTGCAGCCGCGCGTCATGAAGCCGCTCGCGCAACGCGAAACCGTCGGCGAAACCCCGCGCCTCCGCCACCTGCTCGCGCGGCAGCGCGCGTCCCGGCATCGGCACGCGCAACTGCTTCAGCGACGCCGACGGTGCCTCCGTGGTGAAGCTCAGCTCCAGTTCCGGCTCATGCGCCATCGCCCGTGCGGTGCCAGCGAGGACCGCGCGGAGCGCGTCTAGGGGGGATTGTTCGGCCATCACCAGAGCACCTCGCAGCCGAAGGCGCGGAACGCCGGGTCGCACGTAATGACAATTAGCTGCTCAATAATGGCTTGCGCTGCAATCATGCGATCGAACGGATCTCTGTGCGCACCTCTCAGCAGCCCGGCTGCCACAGCATGGTCATGCTGGATGGGCAAGTGAAGGAAGCCGTCCTCGGTGACAAGCTGATCATAGCTATCGATATGAGGGGCCATTTCCGGCAGCTTGCCACATCGGACTTTTGTAGCGATCTCCCACCCGGACCCGGTGCTGACGCGAATGTCGTTGCTACGATCCCCGATCAGCAGGCGCAGGTGTGCCGGTAAATTAGCATCATCCAGCCACCACCAGATCAAGACATGCGTATCGACGAGAAGCCGCATCAGAAGCCGTATTTTTCAAGCCGCTTTCCTTCCCAAAGCTCAAGTTCATCTTCTGGTAACGGATCGAACCAGACCGAGTTCGGGATGCTCGCTACAAGCCCCTTAAGGCGGCCTGGCTGTCGAGGCGGGAGCGGCTTTTCATCGATCGGCACCAGCTTGGCGTACGGCTTGCCGGCTTTGGCGATCACAATCTCCTCGCCCGCATGCACGCGTTCGAGCAGCCGCGAGAAGTTGGTCTTCGCGTCATGAATGTTCACCTGTCCGGGCTTGGCATGCGCGTTCATTTTCGACCTCCAACTCAAGTGGACTAACTTAGTCCACCTTGCGCGCCGTATCAAGCCTTGCCGACGATGCTCTCGGGCAGGTCCTTGCCGAACACCCGCTGGTAATATTCCGCCACCAGCGCCCGCTCCGCCTCGTCGCACTTGTTGAGGAAGGACAGACGGAAGGCGAAGCCGACGTCGCCCAGGATCAGCGTGTTCTGCGCCCAGGAGATGACGGTGCGCGGGCTCATCACGGTCGAGATGTCGCCGGCCATGAAGCCCTGGCGGGTGAGCTCGGCGACCTTCACCATCGCGTCGACCGTCTTCTTGCCGTCGGGCTTGTCATACTCGCCCGACTTGGCGAGCACGATCTGCGCCTCGGTGGCGGCGGGCAGGTAGTTCAGCGTGACGACGATGTTCCAGCGGTCCATCTGCCCCTGGTTGATCTGCTGGGTGCCGTGATAGAGCCCGGTCGTGTCGCCGAGGCCGACCGTGTTGGCGGTGGCGAACAGGCGCAACCAGGGATTGGGCCGGATCACGCGATTCGGGTCGAGCAGGGTCAGCG
>CAXTUG010000074.1:3066-12129 GCA_964247375.1 uncultured Sphingomonadaceae bacterium | reverse complement strand
TGTGGTGCTGTGGCGGGGTCCGGGGGGGGGGCGGCTGCTTGATCGTGGCCGCCGGCGGCGGCGTCGCCTGCTGCGGCGGCGGCGTTTTCAGTGGCGGCGGCGGTGGCGGTGGCCGCGGTATGCCGGCCCAGGTCGTCGGCGAGGGCAAGGGCACCGTTAAATTCTTCAACGGTCAGAAAGGTTTCGGCTTCGTCGTCCGCGACGATGGCGGCGAGGATGTGTTCGTGCACATTTCCGGGGTGGAGCAGGCCGGCCTGACCGGGTTGGGCGAGGGGCAGAAGCTGGCCTTCAGCCTGGTCGATCGCGGCGGCCGCATCTCGGCCACCAACCTTCAGCTCGAAGGCGACGTGGTTCCGGTCAGCGAAGGGCGGCCACCACCGAGTGCCGGTGGTGGCGACCGTCCCGACCGCGGCGGCCCGCAGCGTCAGCTCACCGGCGAGCGCGCGAGCGGTACGGTTAAGTTCTTCAATGCGATGAAGGGCTTCGGCTTCATTCAGCGCGACGATGGTCAGCCGGATGCATTCGTGCACATCTCGGCCGTCGAGCGTGCCGGCATGCCGACGCTGAACGAGGGCGATCGGCTCGAATTCGAGCTGGAAGTCGATCGGCGCGGCAAATATGCCGCGGTCAATCTCGCGCCCGGCAGCTGATTGCCTCCAGCGCGAACAAGAAACCCGGTCGCAGCGATGCGGCCGGGTTTTTTTGTTCACGCGTGCGAACCAGGCACTTCGGACCGCAAGATGAGATCGCAACGACTAATCGCGTAAATCTCGCTCGATAGGTTCTAAATGTGCGTGTGCTGGTCAGCCAGTAGCGCCTCGGCCAGTGCCTCGCGAACTGCGATCAGTGCATCGACGTTCCGGGGCGCGGGCGACTCGCTCGTCCGGGCTGCAGGATGGGGGGACGGTTCGTCCGCGTCCTGCGCCAGCACCTTCTGCACGCCGCGCATCGTATAGCCTTCGTGATTGAGCAGGCGATCGATCTGGCGCGCCAGCGCCACATCCGCCGGACGATAGTAGCGCCGGTTGCCTGCGCGCTGCAGCGGACGCAGTTGCGGGAAACGCGTTTCCCAATATCGCAGGATATGCTGCGGAAGGCCGAGATCGGCGGCCACTTCCCCGATTGTGCGAAACGCGCCTTCCGCCTTGGCAGAAGGGTCCATCATGTCAGCCGGCGCGGACGATTCGGTCGCGCAGGGTCTGGCTGGCCCGGAACGTCAGCACGCGGCGCGGCGCGATCGGGACCTCGATGCCGGACTTGGGATTTCGGCCGATTCGTTCCGCCTTGTCGCGCAGGACGAAGGTGCCGAAACCTGAAATCTTGACGTTCTCGCCTTCGGCAAGCGCCTCACACATGTAGCGGATCACCTGCTCGACCAGGCCCGCGCACTGCGAGCGCGGCAGGCCGATCTCCCCGTGCAGGATCTCCGAGAGATCCGCCCGGGTCAGCGTATCCGGTGCCATCACATCCGCTTCGGCCATGTCTTCCCCCCACGTCCGACCACATCGAGGATCGATCCTAATCCAAACATGCCCGAAAAAACAAGCCGCTAGCCGAATGCGTGCGGCGTTTTACCGCTACTGTTGCTCAGTAACGGACAACCGCAGCGCCCCAGGTGAAGCCGCCGCCCATCGCTTCCAGCACGATGACATTGCCGCGCCGGATGCGCCCGTCCCGCACAGCCACGTCCAGCGCCAGCGGCACCGACGCGGCCGACGTATTGGCATGTTCGTCGACCGTCACGACGACGCGTTCCGCCGGTAGCCCCAGCTTGCGTGCGGTCGCATCCAGGATGCGGCGATTGGCCTGATGCGGCACTACCCAACCGACGTCGCCGATCGACAGGCCTGCCTTGGCCACCGCTTCCTCCAGTACGGCGGCCAGGTTGACCACGGCATGGCGGAACACCTCGGACCCCCTCATGCGCAGCTTGCCGACCGTGCCGGTGGTGGACGGTCCGCCGTCGACGTAGAGCAGCTGGTTGTGGCGTCCGTCGGCGTGGAGCGCGGTGGCGAGCACGCCGCGATCCCCGTCTTCCGCTGACAGCACGACCGCGCCCGCACCGTCGCCGAACAGGACGCAGGTGGCGCGGTCCTCCCAGTCCAGGATGCGGCTGAACGTCTCGGCGCCGATCACCAGCGCGTGATGGCTGCCGCCGCCCCGGATCATGCTCTCCGCCACCGACAGAGCATAGAGGAAGCCTGAGCAGACCGCGGCCACGTCGAACGCCACGCAGTCGCGGATGCCGAGCGCGTCCTGCACCTTGGTCGCCGTCGCCGGGAACGTCTGGTCGGGCGTGGCCGTCGCCAGCACGATCAGGTCGATCTCGCCCGCGCTCATGCCCGCCGCGTCGAGCGCGCGCAATGCGGCCTGGGTCGCCAGCGTCGCCGTGGTTTCGCCCTCGCCGGCGATGTGGCGGGCACGAATGCCGGTCCGTTCGACGATCCAGGTGTCGGACGTGTCGACGGTCTGCGCCAGTTCTTCGTTGGTGACGCGGCGCG
Source organism: uncultured Sphingomonadaceae bacterium (assembly GCA_964247375.1). Lineage (GTDB taxonomy): Bacteria > Pseudomonadota > Alphaproteobacteria > Sphingomonadales > Sphingomonadaceae > Sphingomonas_I. The sequence goes on along the minus strand of CAXTUG010000074.1, from coordinate 9,628 downwards.
CCGGCAGCGCCGAACCGGTGCCGGCAATGACGGCGCGCCGGGTCATGCGCCGATCGATTCGGGCACGTGGATGGCCGCCAGGTCGGCGGCGATGCGGTCGGTGATGCGGCCGCGCACCAGCTTGCCCGCGACCTCGATCGCATTGGCGAAACCCTCGATCGAGGTGGTGCCGTGGCTCTTCACCACCGTGCCGTTCAGGCCCAGGAAGACGGCACCGTTGCGCAGGTTGGGATCGAGCCCCTGGCGCAGCAGCGTGATGGCGGGCTTCGACAGCAGGAAACCGAACTTGGAGCGGAGCGAACTGGTGAACGAGCGGCGCAGCAGGTCGCCGATGAAGCGGGCGGTGCCCTCCGCCGTCTTCAGCGCGATGTTGCCGGAGAAGCCGTCGGACACGATCACGTCGGTCTCGCCGCGGCCCAGGCTGCTCGCCTCGGCGAAGCCGTCGAACTGCAGCGGCAGGTGGTCGGCCGCCCGCAGCATGGCGGCGGCGTCGCGCAGGGCCTCGGTGCCTTTCATCTCCTCGGTGCCGATGTTCAGCAGACGGACGGTCGGCAGGTCGGTATCGTGCAGGATACGGGCATAGGCGGCGCCCATCACCGCAAACTGGAACAGGTTGCGGGCATCGCACTCGGTATTGGCGCCGAGATCGAGCATGACCAGGTCGTGCGCGCCCAGCGTCGGCAGCAGCGCCGCCAATGCCGGCCGATCGATGCCGCGAATGGTGCGCAGCGCGATCTTGGCCATCGCCATCAGCGCGCCGGTATTGCCGGCGGAGATGGCGGCATTCGCCGTGCCGCTCTTCACCGCACCGATCGCCATGCCCATCGAGGTGGTGCGGGAGCGCCGGATCGCCTGGCTAGGCTTGTCCTCGCCGCTGATCACGTCGGGCGCGTGGACGATCGCGACGCGTTCCGCGTAGGCGCGGTGCCGCGCCGCTTCGGCGCGCAGCGCCGGCTCGTCGCCGAACAGCGTGAAGCGGATGGCGGGATCGCGCGACAAGGCTAGGGCGACGCCGGCGATCGCAATCGCCGGTCCACCGTCTCCCCCCATGGCATCGATCGCGAGACAGGGACCCACGGTCAAACCCCCGCCGTGGCCGCCGCTCAGTTGCCGACCGGCAGGATCTCGCGACCGTTATAATGCCCGCAATGGCCGCACAGGATGTGCGGCTGCTTCAGCTCGCCGCAATTCGGGCATTCCTGGAACGATTCGGCGCTCAGCGCATGGTGGCTGCGGCGCATGTTCCGCCGAGACGGCGAGGTTTTTCTCTTAGGGACTGCCATCTCGGCACCTGTTCCATCTGTCAGAAAATGATAGGACGCGCTTCGCCGATGGCCGATGCGGCACGAACCGCGGGCCTCCGGCTGGGCGCGTCACGAAGGCGCTGCCCTATAGCGATTTTGGCCGGCGTTGCAAGGCCGAGGGAGAGACATCGAATGCACATTGCCGCCGCGCCGCAGATCACGCTCATCATTGCCGCCGCACTGGGTCTGATCAACCTCTGGTTGAGCGTCCGCATCTCCCGCCTGCGCTACGCCAAGCGCGTGTCGATCGGTCACGGTGAGGTGCCGGCCCTGGAGGCACGGATGCGGGCGCACGCCAACTTCAACGAATATGTGCCGATCGCGCTGATCCTGATGGGGCTGGTCGAGATGCAGGTCGGTGCGGCGCGCGGATTATGGGCCGTGGGAGCGCTGCTGGTGGTGGCGCGCGTGCTGCACCCCTTCGGCATGGATCGGCCCGCGCCCAACGCCTATCGCGCCGCCGGCGCGGCGCTGACCTGGCTCGTCTCGCTCGCCCTGATCGTCTGGGCGATCCTGCTGGGTTATGACGTACGGCTCTGACGACGCGACCGTAATCGTCATCCCCGGACGGCTGTGTGCCTTCGGGAACAACGGAGGAGGCTGACCGCCCTCGTCCTACGTTCCCGCCAGCACCCGATCGCCCACGAACGGATTGCTCTCCCGCTCCCGGCCGAATGTCGAGGTCGGGCCGTGACCGCAGACAAAGGCCGTGTCGTCGCCGAGCGGCCAGAGTTTGCCGGTGATGGAGGCGATCAGATCGGCGTGGTTGCCGCGCGGGAAGTCGGTGCGGCCGATCGAGCCCTGGAACAGCACGTCGCCGACCTGCGCGAAACGCGACGGCGGATGATGGAAGACGACGTGACCCGGCGTGTGGCCGGGGCAATGATAGACGTCCAGAACCAGTTCGCCGACGATGACCTGGTCGCCATCGACCAGCCAGCGGTCGGGCTCGAACGGCAGGGCATCGATGCCGAAGCGCGGGCCATCTTCCTTGAGGCCCGCGATCCAGAATCGATCCTCCTCATGCGGTCCCTCGATCGGCACGCCCAGGTCCCGCGCGAGCGCGGCGGTGCCGCCGCAATGGTCGGCGTGGCCGTGGGTCACCAGCAGCTTCTCGATCGTGACGCCGGCCTGCGCGGCGGCCGCCTTCAGCCGCGGCAGCTCGCCGCCCACGTCGATGAAGGCGCCGCGCATGGTGCGCGTGCACCAGATCAGGGTGCAGTTCTGCTGGAACGGCGTCACCGGAACGATGGCGACGCGGAGCGGGGGCGGATTATCCATGCGCCAACGATGGCGCGCCGGCGTCGTGTCGGCAAGCCGCGACGCACCCGACCCCAACCCTGGCGCGTTGGACCGCCGCATTAAAGTCAAACAGGAGAAGATCGATGTCGACTATGATAAAGACGGCGCTCGGCGCAGCGGCGGCCATGATGATCGCAGGTAGCGCGATGGCCGCACCGCCTGCACCCGAGTTCGTGGCCAAGGCAGGCGCCAGCGACATGTACGAGAAACAGTCGAGCAAGATGCTGCTCAAGACCACACGCGACGCGGGACTGCGCCGTTTCGCGTCGGAGATGGTGACCGATCACACCAAGAGCACCGCGATGGTCAAGGCGGCGGCGGTGAAGTCGGGCCTGCATCCCGAGCCGCCGATGCTGGATGCCAAGCAGCGTGACATGATCACGGCGCTCAGCAACGCCAGCGATACCGACCGCGACCGCCTCTACGTCGATCAGCAGAAGCAGGCGCACGCGGAGGCGCTGTCGCTCATGCAGGACTATGCGGCGAGCGGCGACAAGCCGGCGCTGCAGGATGCGGCCGGGAAGATCGTACCGGTGGTGCAGCACCACATCGAGATGCTGAACGGCATGCACATGTAGGTTGCGGGATCGGCATCCTCCTGACCCAAGGGAGGATGCCGGCTGTTGATCCGGCCGGAGCGAGCGGGCAGAGCGGAGCGATGCTCGCCGCCGGATCGCCCTTCGTACTGCTCGACGACGCTCGTCCGGGCGGCACGGCCACGCTCTATCGCGATCCGATCGGGATCATCGAGGCATCGTCGGCGCGCGATGTCGAAGACGCGCTGGAGCGCGTCCGCGATGCGGGGCGGGATGGTCTGCACGCGGCCGGATGGCTGGCCTACGAAGCCGGCTTCGGCCTCGACGACAAGTTCCGCGACATGGCCGATCGATCCTCCGGCCGGCCGATCCTCTGGTTCGGATTGTTCGGCAATGCCGATTATGTTCCAGCGGAAATGCTCGCGCATCTGCTGGGTAACGCATCGGGCGCCTGGATCGGATCGCCCGTGCCGCGCGTATCGCGGGCGGACTATGAGGCCGTTTACCACCGGGTACAGTCGCTCATCGCCGCCGGCGACATCTACCAGGTCAACCTGAGCTTTCGCGCGGACGTGCCGGTCTACGGCAGCCCGGCCGCACTCTATGCGCGACTGCGCCGCAACGCCCGCGCGGGCTGGGGCGGCATCGTCCATGACGGCCGCAACTGGCTGCTGTCCATGTCGCCCGAACTCTTCTTCCGCAGCGATGGTGCGACCGTCGAAACCCGGCCGATGAAGGGCACCGCGCCGCGCGGGCGCGATGCGGCGACCGATGCCGCGCGCGCTGCCGCGCTGGCGCTGGACCCCAAGCAGCGGGCCGAGAATCTGATGATCGTGGACCTGATCCGCAACGACCTCTCCCGCGTGGCGCGGCCCGGCAGCGTGCGCACGACCGAGCTGTTCACGGTGGAGCAGTATCCCACCGTCCACCAGATGGTATCGGCGGTGGAAGCGGCGCTGGCACCCGGCCGCGACGCGGTCGACGTGCTGAAGGCGCTGTTTCCCTGCGGCTCGATCACCGGCGCGCCGAAGCTGCGGGCGATCGAGGTGATTGCGGAAGTGGAGCCGGATGTCCGGGGTGCCTATACCGGGGCGATCGGGGCGATCGCACCGGACGGTGGCGGGGCCTTCAACGTCGCGATACGCACGCTGGTGCTGGAGGAAGGGCGCGAGAATGCACGTATCGGTCTCGGCTCGGCGATCGTCGCCGATTCCACCGCCGACGAGGAATGGGCCGAATGCCTCGCCAAAGGCGCTTTCCTGACCATGGACCAGCCACGCTTCGACCTGTTCGAAACGATGCGGTTCGAGCCCGATGAGGGGATCGTCTGCCTGGACGAGCATATCGCCCGGCTCGGCGCCAGCGCCAAGGCGCTGCAGTTCGGGTTCGATCGCCACGACGTCCGCAACGAACTGCATGCCGCGACCTTCCGCCTCACCCGTACGGCGCGCGTGCGGCTCATGCTGGGCCGCAGCGGCGCCGTCGCGATCGAGGTCGCCGACCTGCCGCCGACACCGGACGTGCCCGTCATCGCGCGCGTCGTGCCGCTGCCGGTCGATCCGCAGGATTTTCGCCTGCGCCACAAGACCACCGACCGCGCCTTCTACGTCGAGGCGCGCCAGCGAGCCGGCACGTTCGAGGTGGTCTTCGCGCGTCCCGACGGCCTGCTGACGGAAGGCAGCTTCACCAACCTGTTCGTGGCCCGGAACGGTACGCTGGTAACGCCGCCGCTCGCGCGCGGCCTGCTGCCCGGCGTGCATCGCGCCGGGCTGATCGCGCGGGGGCGGGCGGTCGAGGGCGAATTGACCGCCGCCGACCTGCAGGACGGCTTCTTTCTCGCCAACGATCTGCGTGGGCTGATGAAGGCGCGATTGGGCTGAACCAAGCCCTATTGCGGTTGAAGCACGCGAAGCGCCGTCTATAGCCGGCTGTTCCTCTCCTCCGGCAGGAAGACTTGACGACGATGAGCCTCCTCTCGGCCGCGCTCGGCCGCATCAGCCCCTCGCCTACGCTCGCCATGACCAGCCGCGTGCTGGAACTGAAGGCGCAGGGCATCGCGGTGATCGGCCTGGCCGCGGGGGAGCCGGACTTCGACACCCCCGATTTCGTCAAGGAAGCGGCGATCGCGGCGATCCGTACCGGCCAGACCAAATATACCAACGTCGACGGCACCGCCGAACTGAAGGCGGCGGTCGCAGCCAAGTTCCGGCGCGACAACGGCCTGCACTACGAGGCCGGGCAGATCAGCGTGAACGTCGGCGGCAAGCACACGCTGTTCAATGCACTGGTGGCGACGGTCGAGGCGGGCGACGAGGTGATCATCCCCGCACCCTACTGGGTCTCTTATCCCGACATCGTCCAATATTGCGGCGGGACGCCGGTGATCGTGGCGGCGGGCGCGGCGCAGGGCTACAAGATCACGCCGGAGCAGCTGGACGCGGCGATCACGCCCCGGACAAAGTGGCTGATCCTGAACTCGCCGTCCAATCCGACCGGCGCCGCTTACTCCGCCGACGAGCTCAAGGCGCTGGGGGAGGTGCTGGTCCGGCATCCGCACGTCTGGGTCATGTCCGACGACATGTACGAGCATATCGTCTACGGCGACTTCCGCTTCGCGACCATCGCCCGGGTCGTGCCCGAGCTGTACGAGCGCACGCTGACCGTCAACGGCTGCTCCAAGGCCTATGCCATGACCGGCTGGCGCATCGGCTTCGCGGGCGGACCGGTGCCGCTGATCAGGGCCATGTCCAAGCTGCAGTCGCAGTCGACCTCCAACCCCTGCTCGATTGCGCAGGCGGCGGCGACCGCGGCGCTGAACGGCCCGCAGGATTTCCTGGCCGAGCGCAACGCCGCGTTCGAGCGGCGTCGCGACCTCGTCTGTTCGATGCTGAACCAGATCGACGGCGTGCACTGCCCCCGGCCGGACGGCGCCTTCTACGTCTATCCGGACGTATCGGGGCTGATCGGGCGCCAGACGCCGACAGGGCGGACGATCGAGACCGACGAGGCGCTGATCGACTATTTCCTGGACGACGTGCGTGTCGCCGCGGTCCACGGCGCCGCATTCGGCCTCTCGCCGGCCTTCCGCATCAGCTACGCGACCTCGGAAGCGCTGCTGACCGAAGCCTGCCAGCGCCTTCAGACTGCCTGCAATGCGCTGCGATGATGCTTCGACCTGAAGCGGTCATTATGAAATCGAGCGCCTCGTCGCATTTGCCCGCGCGGCGACTCCCGCTCGGGTAGAACCTTCCTATATTCCTCAAGGATATAGCGGAGTTCGTCCATGATCAGCCTGCCTGCCCGCCTGTTCGCCGGTGCCGCCGCGCTCGGCCTCGCCGGATCCTTGATCTTGGCCGCTCCCGGCGCCCCCCCCCCCCCCCCCCGGAGCGCCCCCCCGCCCCCGGGCGGGGGGCGGCACCC
>CAXTUG010000074.1:1033-3056 GCA_964247375.1 uncultured Sphingomonadaceae bacterium | reverse complement strand
CAGCGGGGCGGGCCGCGCCGCCGAGCCGGTCGTCCGCGCGCCCGCGCCGCTGCTCACCGCGCCCGCTACTGCCGCGAGCGAGACCGCGGTGTTCGCCGGCGGCTGCTTCTGGGGCGTGCAGGGCGTGTTCCAGCACGTGAAGGGAGTCACCGGCGCGGTGTCCGGCTTCACCGGCGGTGCCGGCCAGACCGCGCATTATGAGCGCGTATCCGACGGCGACACCGGCCATGCCGAGTCGGTCCGCGTTACCTTCGACCCGCGCGTGGTCAGCTATGCCGATCTGCTGCGCATCTACTTCTCGGTCGTGGCCGATCCGACGCAATTGAACGCGCAGGGGCCGGACACCGGCACCCAATATCGCTCGGCCCTGTTCCCGACGAGCGATGCGCAGCGCAAGGTGGCGGCCGCCTATCTCGATCAGCTGCGCCGTGCCAATCTCTGGAAAAAGCCGATCGTCACCCGGATCGAGCGTTCCCAGGCCTTCTATCCGGCCGAGGACTACCACCAGAACTACCTGACGCTGCACCCGGAATCGGGCTACATCCGCTACAACGACCTTCCCAAGGTCAAGGCATTGAAGCAGTTCTATCCGCAGCTCTGGCGCGACCAGCCGGTGCTGGTGAAGAGTTGAAGTCGCTTGGTTAGGCTCGTGCCGTTCGGCGTGAACGGTTAAGCCGCCAGCGGAAATCGCAGCAGCCGGTCGTCGACGGGGATCAGCGCCTGCGCCGGTCCGCCTACCGCCCGAATGATCACCGGATCGTCGGCATCCAGGCCGCCGGTCAGCGCGCCGAAGGCGGGCAGGATCAGCTTGGTGCCGCTCGCGACGAAGCAGCGGCGCGCGACGTTGCGTCCGCGCAGGCTCAGCCGCAGCTTGGGGTGAAAGTGCCCCGACAGTTCGGGTCGGGTCTCGCGCGGGTCGGCTTCGTGCCGCAGCACCAGCCCGTCCAGCACCGCCTCCTCCACGATCTCGCCGCCGCAATGATCGACCAGCACCGGGTCATGGTTGCCGGTGATCCAGGTCCAGCGCGTCGCCGCCGTGAGCGCCAGCAGCCGCGCACGGGCATCGGGCGGCAGCCGCTCGCACCCGGCGCGGTCGTGGAAGCTGTCGCCCAGACACCAGATCTCGCGTGCCGCCGTCTTCGCCTGCAGCGTCGCCAACTCGGTCAGCGTGGCGATGGAATCGTACGGCGGCAGCATCTGGCCGCCGCGGGCGAACCAGCTCGCTTTCTCCAGGTGCAGGTCGGCGACGAGCAGCGCCGCCCGCGCCGGCCAGTAGAGCGCGCCCGGACCGAGGGCGGCCAGCTCGACACCGCAGAACGAAAAGCGAACCATGACCCGCTATAATCACGCGGGCGGGGCGGGCGCAACCGCCCTGGCACGATGCGGCGGTGATCCCCATCTTCCGGGAAGGGGCGCACTTTCCTTTTTTCCGCTCAGCGGCTAAGGCGGCGCGCCTTTTCGACACCCCAATGCTCTAAGGATTTCGCTTGGCGAAAGAAGAATTACTGGAAATGCGCGGTCAGGTCGTGGAGCTTCTGCCCAACGCCATGTTCCGTGTGAAGCTCGAGAACGACCATGAGATTCTCGGCCACACTGCCGGCAAGATGCGCAAGAATCGTATCCGCGTGCTGGTCGGCGACGAAGTGCTGGTCGAGTTGACACCCTACGATCTCACCAAGGGCCGTATCACCTACCGTTTCAAGTGACCTGCCGCGGGCAGGCCTTTCCGGTGCAAGCCAGGATCCATGCCAAGGCAAGCTCCGGTGGAGAGATCGATCCCGGCCTTCACCGCGATGACGGATGGGAGCCGCGGCACGGCGTGGCCCATCCCGGCCTATCAATGACTTTGCCGTCCACCGTCTCATGCGCCTGATCCTCGCCTCCGCCTCGCCGCGGCGGGTCGACCTGCTCGGCCGCCTGGGCGTCGCAGTGGCCGCCGTCGATCCGGCCGAGCTCGACGAAGATCCGCATCGTGACGAGAAGCCCGCGGCCAAAGCCCGCCCTAAAGCCCCCCAGAACGCGC
>CAXTUG010000074.1:372-1022 GCA_964247375.1 uncultured Sphingomonadaceae bacterium | reverse complement strand
GGCTTCCCGGCGCGGTGATCCTCGCCCCCGACACCGTCGGCGCCGCCGGCCGCGCCACCCTGCCCACGGGGGCCGATGCCGAGGAGGTGCGCACCTGCCTGGAGCGCCTGTCCGGGCGCCGCCATCACGTGCTGAGCGCGCTTACCGTGATCGATGCGCACGGCCATGCCCGGCATCGCCTGTCCGATACGGTCGTCTCCTTCGCTCCGCTCTCCGCGGCCACCATCCGCGCCTATGCCGATGGGGGCGAGGGCGTCGGCAAGGCGGGCGGATATGCCATTCAGGGCCGGGCCGAGGCGTTCGTGCGCCGGCTCGCCGGCAGCCATTCAGGCGTGATCGGTCTGCCCCTGTTCGAAGCACGCGCACTCCTGCTCGCCGCGGGCGTTCCGCTTGGCTGAGTGGCTGTACGAAGCCGGCATCGGCGAGAACCGCGCCGCACTGGTCGAGCGCGGCCGGATTCTGGAAATGGCGCTGGAGTGGGACGATGATCCGCCGCTTCGCGTCGGTGCGGTCCTCACCGCGCGGCTCGCCCGCAAGGCCGACGGCAGCGGCCGCGGCCTCGCCACCCTGTCCGACGGCAGCCAGGCTCAGCTCATTCCCGTACCGTCCGGCTTGACGGAAGGGCAGCCGTTCCTGGCCGAGGTAATTCG
>CAXTUG010000074.1:0-355 GCA_964247375.1 uncultured Sphingomonadaceae bacterium | reverse complement strand
CTGCGCGAGGGTGCCGAGACCAAGCCGGCCCGCATTCGCCTCGCCGCCGACGTCGCGCCCGCGCCCGGACCCGGTCTGCTGGCCCGTCTGCGAGCCGGCGACCTGCCCGTGCGCATCGTGCGCGTGACCGACGACATACTGGATATTTATGGCTGGGCGGAGGCGATCGAGCAGGCGGAGACCGGCCTGGTCGCAACGCCGGAGGTGCTGCTGCGGATCGAGCTCACCCCGGCCATGACGCTGATCGACGTCGACGGGGCGGGTAGCGCTGCGACGGTGGCGTGCGCCGGCGCCCGGGCCGCCGGCGAAGCGCTCCGCCGGGTTTGCCTCGCCGGATCGCTCGGCCTCGACCAGC
>CAXTUG010000073.1:0-12139 GCA_964247375.1 uncultured Sphingomonadaceae bacterium | reverse complement strand
TCCAGGCGATGCCGTCCGGCTTGTCCTGCCGCTTGGAGACCGGCGTGTAGCGCGGTCCCTTGGTGCGGCGCACCTGCTCTGGTCCCTTCTGCATCTGCAGCCGGTAATCGGGATTGCTCTGCCCCTTGTCGATCTCGTCCTGGGTCAGCTCGTGCGCACGCACCGGATCGCGCCCGGTCAGCTTGGTCGCGGCGGTATCGTCGGCGATCGCCTGCACCTCCAGGATGTGCAGCCCGCAGAAGTCCGCAATCTGCTGGAAGCTGAGCGACGTATTGTCGACCAACCAGGATGCGGTGGCGTGGGGCATGAGCGGCTGGGCCACGGAAACTCTCCGGATAAAGAAAGGGCCGCCCCTCGCGGAGCGGCCGGACTATGCCGCCGTAGTTAGTGAAGGTGCGCCGCGAGAGCAAGGTTGCAATACGCCGTCATGCCCGCGAACGCGGGCATCCTGCTTCTCTTGGCGTGAGAGCAGGCCCCTCCCGCGTTTGCTGGAGTGACGGAGTTTACCCGTTGATCCTCTCGAACAGATCGTCCCAATTGGGATTGCTCTCCTCGATCAGCGCGATCTTCCACTCGCGTCGCCATTTCTTCAGCGCTTTCTCGCGGACGATGGCTTCGGTGATGGTGGGGTACGTTTCGACGTAAACGAGGCGGGTGACGCCGTAGCGCTTCACGAAATCTGAACCTTCACCCGTCTTGTGCTGCCAGGATCGAGCGGCGATGTCGGCTGTTACGCCGATATACAGCGTGCCTCTATATCGGCTGGCCAAGATGTAGACCCACCCGCCCTTCACTCCGTCATTCCTGCGAACGCGGAAATCCCGCTGCCTTGATCCTTACGAGAAGCGGGATACCCGCATTCGCGGGTATGACGGAGATTACAGGGAAGTTCATCCCGTGGGATTCAATCTGACGGTAGCATCCCCGTCTGCCTGCGACCGCTCGGCCGCCTCGCCCGCAGGTGCCGGCGCCAGCATCTTCGCATTCCGCCAGCGGCCGTAGCGGTAATAGAGAATGCTCAGCGTCAGCGACACGGCCGACCCCGCGGGAAAGCTCCACCACAGGGCATCCGTGCCCCAGCGCGGCAGCAGCGCCCAGGCGAAGCCGATCCGGCCGAAGAGCATCGCCACCACCAATATGGCGAGCGGCGCGTACACCGCCCCGTTCGCCCGCACGGTCGAGAAGATCACCATGGTGATGCCGAACACGATGAAGCTCCAGCTGCCGATCAGCTGGATGTGGCGCGCGATCGGAATGGCGGGGCTGTCGCCGGGTACGAACAGGGTGAAGAGCGGCCGGTCGAACAGCAGGATCACCGCCACCATGACGCCGGTAATCGCCACGTTGATGGCGATGCCGGAGCGGGTGGTCGCCGTGACCCGCTCCCACCGCCCCGCCCCGATATTCTGCGCGACCATCGCCGACACCGCCGTGCCGATCGCCACCGCCGGCATCTGGATGTAGGTCCACAGCTGGTTGGCGATGCCGTAGGCCGCGGTCACGTCCACGCCGGCGCGGTTGACCAGCCCGATCATCACCAGCGCCGACAGGGTGAAAAGCAGCATCTGCAGCCCCATCGGCAGGCCCTTGACGAAGATCGTCCTCAGCAGTGCCGGTTCGGGCACGAGATAGCGCCATTCGGCCCCGCGTAGCCGGATCGGCAGGTCGCGGCCGTAGATATAGGCGAGCGACACGCCGAACATGATGTAATTGGAGATCAGCGTGGCCGCGGCCGAGCCGGCGATGCCGAGCCGGGGGAACGGACCGATGCCGGCGATGAGGAAGGGGTTGAGCCCGGCATCCAGCGCGACGCTCAGGATCATCAGGCGCAGCGGCGTCACGGAATCGCCCATGCCGCGCATCCCCATCGTCATCAGCATGCCCAGGAACATGGGCGGCATGGCCAGGAAGATGACGCGCAGATAGGCGAGCGCCAGCGGCTGCGCGTCGGCCGGCGTCGCGAGCAGGCGCAGCAGCGCCGGCGACGAGAGCCAGCCGGCGACCGCGATCAGCACCGATACGGCGGCGAACAAGCCGAAGGTGGTGCCCATCACCTTGCGCGCGGACGCGATGTCGCGCGCCCCCATGCTCTGCCCGATCATGATCGTCGTCGCCATGCCGAAACCGAAGGCGAGCGAGAACATCAGGAACATGATCAGGTTGGCGTTGGTCGTCGCGGCGAGCGCGCTCTCGCCCAGGAAGCGGCCGACCCAAACCGTGTTGATCGTGCCGTTCAGCGACTGGAGGATGTTGAACAGCAGCGTGGGCAGCGCGAACGCCAGCAGGGTCGAGGTGATCGCCCCCTGCGTGAGGTCGCGCAGCCCCCTGGGTGCAGCCTGGGGCGGTCGGGCGTCGGCTTCGCTCATGCCGTGACATATAGCCATTTGCGATGCCTGCGCTATTCATCCATCACCGGCTGAGACGGGAGCATGACGTGGTGGAGATGAGCAGACGCGACCTGATGCGGGTGGCCGGCGGCGCGGTCGCGGCGTCCGGACTTGCCGGCGCGCGCGCGGCCGATCCGAACCGCAGGCTCGGCTACGCGATCGTCGGGCTCGGCACCTATGGGCTGAAGGTCATCATCCCGCAGTTCGCGAATTGCCGGAACAGTCGGCTCGCGGCGGTCGTGAGCGGCGACCCCGCCAAGGCCAGGCGGGTCGCCGCGCAACATGGCCTGCCGGATCGATCCATCTACGATTACCGGAACTTCGACACGATCCGCGACAATCCCGACGTGGACATCGTCTATGTCTGCCTGCCGAATTCGATGCACGCGGACTATACGATCCGCGCCGCCAAGGCCGGCAAGCACGTCCTGTGCGAGAAGCCGATGGCGGTCTCCGTCGCGGAATGCGAGGCGATGATCGCGGCCTGCAGGAATGCCGGCCGCAAGCTGATGATCGGCTACCGCTGCCACTTCGAAGCGACCAACCTGGAAGCGATGCGGCTGGCCAAGTCCGGCGCGGTCGGCACGCGCAAATATCTCCGCTCGGAACACGGCTTCGTCCAGCCGAACCCCGATATGTGGCGGCTGAAGCGGGCACTGTCCGGCGGCGGATCGCTGATGGACATGGGCGTCTACAGCCTGCAGGCGGCGCGCTACATGACCGGCGAGGAGCCGGTCGCGGTCTATGCGCACGAGAGCACCGACCGGAGCGATCCCCGCTTCCGCGAAGTCGAGGACCGGATCGAATGGGAGCTGGAATTCCCGTCCGGCGTGATCGCCTCGTGCCTGTCGATGTACAGCGCCGCGCAGAACCACGTGCTGCTGGTCGGCGACAAGGGCCGGATCGATATGGAGCCGGCGACGCGCTATGACGGCAATCACCTGTGGACCGGCACCGACCGCCGCGAGCAGGAAGTGACGCCCCCGCCCGGCCCGCGCAGCACGCAGTTCGCTGGCCAGCTCGACCATCTCGCCGAATGCGTTCTTCAGAACCGGGAGCCGATCGTGTCGGGCGAGGAAGGATTGCGCGACATGCGCATCGTCGAGGCGATCTATCGTTCCGCGCGGGAGAGGCGGCGGATCACGCTCTGATCCTCTCGACCGTATGAAGTGAAACTAGCGGGAGCCCACGCCGATGCTGAATCGCCGCACCCTCCTCCTCTCCGCTGTCGCCGCGACGGCAACGGCGCGCCCGGCCGCCGCCTTCACTGAGAATACTCCTACCATCCGGCGCCTGTCGCCCAAGCTCGATCGGGTCATCGCGCCGGGCGCACCGGTCGAGGTGATCGCAACCGGCATCCAGTGGGCCGAGGGACCGGTCTGGGTGCGGGACGGCGGCTACCTGCTCTTCTCCGACCCGCCCGCCAACATCATCCGGCGGTGGCGGCGGACGGACGGCGTGTCGGTCTTCATGACGCCGTCGGGCATTGCCGGCGCCGACCCGAAACTGATCCGCGAGGCGGGGTCCAACGGGCTCGCGCTCGATCCCCGGGGCCGACTGCTGATCGCCAACAGCGGCGGCCGCTCGATCGACCGCTTCGACCTGAAGACCCGCGAGCGCACGGTGCTGGTGGACGATTATCGGGGCAAGCGCTTCAACAGCTGCAACGACATGACGGTCGCGCGCAACGGCGCGATATACTTCACCGATCCCCCTTATGGCCTGACGGACGGCGACGCCTCGCCGATCAAGGCGCTGCCGCAGAACGGCGTCTATCGCTGGAGCGAGGGCGGCGCGGCCGTGCTGGTCGACGGCAGCCTGACCCGCCCGAACGGCATCGCCTTGACGCCGGACGGGCGGAGATTGTTCGTGTCCAATTCGGACGAGCGGGACCGCAGGATCGTCGTGTACGATCTCGGCGCGGACGGCCTGCCGACCGGACCGGCCAGGCCGTTCCTGGACGCGCGCGGCCTGCCCGGTCCCGGCAATCCCGACGGCATGAAGATCGCCGCCGACGGCACCATGTTCTGCTCGGGCCCGGGCGGCATGTGGATCCTCGCGCCCGACGGCGAAAAACTCGGCCTGATCGAGGACGGCGCGCCGATCGCCAACTGCTGCTTCGGCGAGGACGGCCGAACCCTGTTCCTGACGTCGAACACGCGCGTGCTGCGGGTCGGATTGAGAATGAGCGGCTGGCAGAGGTGACACGTGCGCGCCGACGCCCCGCTACCGCCTCGGCCGGAGCGATATCAAACGCCAGTGCCGAAACAATCGAAATAACATGCTAAAGGAGCGGTACATCGATTAGACTGCCGTACCGAATCACCCTGTAAGCTACGAGTAGAGCAGCCGAACAGTTACAAGCCTCTCCCGGAGAGACCGTGTCGCTAGACTCATGAAGACATTGTTGCGCCACCGCCGGTGGATTTTCGGTACGGTCCTCGTCATTCTGGCTGGGACGCTGGTGACGTACTTCGCGGCTCCCCGACGCTATACGGCCAGCGCGAGTGTCTGGCTCGACAACGGTCTTGCGACAGGCAGCGAGGGTGCGCAATCGGCGGACCAGGCCGTGCGCCGCAATGCGGAGATCCGGATCCTCGCGTCGCCTTATATCGCTGCGCGCGTAGTCGACAAACTCGGCCTTGCCGACGGCCGGGGCGCCGCGCTCGCCGGCGGAGGGCGGCCCGCTTCCGATCAGGACCGCGCCCGCGCGATCGCACTGCTGGTCGACGGCGTGACGGTGCGGCCGCGGGGAGCCTCTGCCGCGGTGGTCGCGAGTTACACCGGCACGGATCCGGTGGTAGCCACCGGCATCGTCAACCAGTTGGTCGACCAGTATGTCGCCTATCGGCGTTATGACGGAGGGCGTGCGCTCGACGAGCTGCGCGGCCGCGCCGACGCTGCCCGCGACGAGATGATCCGCACCCGGGCGGCGGCATCCGCTTACCGCGGTGCAACGACCCTGATTGGTGCGGATCAGGATACCGGGGAGCTCCGCCAGGAAGCAGCGAGACTGAACCGACAATTGGCGCAGGCGCGGCTTCGCACGGCTGGCGGCGACGCGGCGAACGACGCCGAAGCATCGACACTGCGCGACCTTCGCACGCAGCTGTCCCAGCTCACCGCTGATCGGACCCAATTGTTGGAACGATATGGGCACGTCCACCCCGAGATCGTGGTTCTCAACAGGCGCATCGCGCAGGTCAACCGCGAGATCGCGAGCGAAGAAGGAGGGTCTGGCAGTCTGCTCGCTCTCGCCCGCCTGACGCAGGATCGCGTGAGGACGCAGGCCGAAGCGATCAGGAAGGCGGCGGAGCAGCGCACCCTGCTGGAGGCGTCCGCGAAATCCGCCGCGAATCGGTACGGTCTGCTGATTGCGGACCTGCGCCGACTGGAGACGCTGCGGACCAGGTCGGGCGGCGCCTACGTCATCTCGCACGCCCGCATACCCTCGTCGCCCAGCGTTCCCGATCCCTGGCTGTTCGCGGCAGCCGGCCTGCTCGCCGCCATCCTGGTGAGCGGCATCGGCATCGGCATACGCGAGTGGCACGCCCCCGGCTTCCGCACTCCGCAGGCTGCGGAGGGTAGGCTCGGCATTCCCGTGATCGGAAGCGTGCCGGACATCTCCGAGGTTCCCGGCGCGCTGGAATCCGGCATCGACCCGATCGATCTGGTCGTCTCCTACAGCGGGTCTAACTTCAGCGCGGCCTTGAAGGACATCCATCTCCGGTTGGGACTGGGGCCGGGTGCCGCTCCCCGCTCCATCGCCGTTTCCTCGGCGGTCGCCGCCGAGGGCAAGACCACCGTTGCGATCGCCCTTGCCCGCTCCGCCGCGCTCAGCGGGATGCGCGTGCTGCTGATCGACTGCGACGTGCGCCGCCCCTCCGCCAGCCAGTTGCTCGCACCTCATGCCGAAGTCGGCCTCGCCGACGTTCTCGAAGGCAGGGCTGAGCTCAGCCAGGCCCTGACGCGCGACGCGACGTCCGGCATATGGTTCCTGGCGAGCAGGCAGGGTGGCCCGACCACCAACGGGCTCGTCGGATCGCAGGCGATGATGGACCTGATCGCGCGTCTGGCGCCGGACTACGATCTCATCGTGTTCGACACGGCACCCGTGCTGGCGCTCGCGGAGACGCGAGTGGTCGCGGGGTTTGCCGATAGCGTGCTGCTCGTCGCCCGGTGGCGCAGGACGCCGATCCGCGCCACCCAGATCGCGCACGACACCTTCAGGCGCGCGGACGTGAAGGTGACGGCGCTCGCGCTCACCCGTGTCGGCGCATGAGCAACCTCGACATCGCCTTCGATGAGCGCCAGACGATTGTTTCCAATCTGCGCAGATAGGGGAGCGCGATGAACAAATCCGCGGTTTTCTGCATGGCCCTCACGATGGCGACCGGCGCCCGCGCCGTCGGGCAGGAGTCGTCCGATGCGGCCCCGCACCCTGTCGCCACCGGAACGCCGAGCAACGCCACGGCCACCGTATCGCCCGCCACCGTCGCCGAAGCGGTAAGCCGCTCCGATACGTCTGGCGAGGGCGCAGGCGCGCCGGCCTTCGCCGTCTCGCTCGGCACGTCCTACGCGTCCGGCAGTTTCGGCACGGGTCAGCAGTCGCGTATGATCGCGACCGCGCTCGGTGCACGCTATGCGATCGGCACCCTCCGGATCAGCGCCTCCATTCCCTACCTCAACATCCGCAGCCGCGGTGTGATCTTCAGCGGCATCGACAGCACGCCCGTGATTGCGGCGGGCACGAGGCCGGGCGCACCGCGCGTGACGAGCGACGGCATCGGCGACCTGACGCTCGGCGCCGCCTATGCCCTGCCGGAGAGCGGCGCGAGGCCCGAGATCGAGCTGTCGGGGCGGATCAAGCTGCCGACCGCGCGCGACGCGGACCATCTGTCGACCGGCAAGACGGATTACTCGGTGGGCGTGCAGGTCACCAAGACCTACGGGCGATTGGCACCCTTCGTGTCGGCCACCTACCGCATCTTCGGCGACCCGGCGATCATCAATCTCAGAAATGGATTCGCCGCATCGGTCGGGCTGTCGGCCGGGCTCGGCGATCGCGTGGTTGCCCTCCTGTCCTACCATTATGCGGAATCGGCGAGCCGGCTGGTGCACGACTCGCACGAACTGTTCGCCGGGGTTTCCGCGCAATTGCCGCATAGCAGGCTGCGGCTCACCGGGTTCGTCACCGCCGGCGTATCCAGCGGCGCGGCGGCCGAGTCGGGTGGGCTGAGCCTGTCCGTGAGCTTCTGATCCACGCCATGGGCGGATGAGGCGGTGATCGAGCGCAGCATCCCGCCGGTCGAGCGCGGAGGATCGCCGCGGCCTCGCATTCCCGACGGCGAGCGGGTCTACGCCATCGGCGACGTCCACGGCCGCCTCGACCTGCTCGAGCAGCTCGTCGGCCTGGTCCGGCAGGACAGCGCCGCGCGCGATGCCGCGCGGGTGCACCTCATCCTGATCGGCGACATCGTGGATCGTGGGCCGGATTCGGCCGAACTCGTCGGCCGCTGCATGGCGATGGCGGACCGTTCCGACCGGTTCATCGTGCTCAAGGGCAATCATGAAGCGATGATGCTGCATGCCCTGGCCGGCAATTTCCTCGCGTTCGACCTGTGGCTGCGCAACGGCGGCGGCGCGGCGCTGTCGAGTTGGGGCGTTCCCGACGAGGCGATCGCATCGGGACCCTCCCGCGGACTGCTTCGCATCGCCCGCACCGCCATCCCCGCCGACGTGCGGAACTGGCTGGATCAGCGTCCCCTCACCCACCGGATCGGCGACTATCTGTTCGTTCATGCCGGGATCCGGCCGGAGGTGGCGCTCGCCGACCAATCGCAGCAGGACCTGCTGTGGATTCGCAACGAGTTCCTGGAGAGCACCGCCGATCACTCCTTCGTCGTCGACCAAGGTCAATCGATCAGCGACGAGGGCGTCGTCATGCAGCCGAACCGGATCGGGATCGATACCGGTGCCTACCGCACGGGCGTTCTGAGCGCGTTGGCGCTGGAAGCGGATCGTAGATGGACGCTCGCTACGGATCGCCCTACCTGATAGGAACGTTCCGGTTCGGTTCTGCGTAAAGACGGGATGGGATCATGCGAATGGCAACTCCCGCATCGGCCGCCGATCAATGGGAAAGCGATCTGGCGGACCTGCTCGGTCTCGACGCTGCACCGGCAGCGCGGGCCGGATCACGGACGCCGCCACCGGCGCGGCGTGCAAATGCCGGATCGCTGCTGCTGGCCGCCGCCGTGGTGACGGCATCGACATCGGCCTTCCTCCTCCTGCAGCGACCGGCTCCGCCGACCGTGCGTGCCGAGGCGGTCGTTCGCCCGCGCGTGATTCAGCTAAGGAAGCCCGACATGACGCCGGCGCACGTGACGCCGCCGGCTCTTCGCGCGCTGGACGACGCCGCGGCTGCAACCGAAGCGCCACCAGTGCAGCTCGCGGTCCGCGCGGAGCGCCCGAGCCGTGCGGTCCGCCCGCGCGGAGCGGCGGCAGGAAAGACTGGAGCATCGCTGCACGGCGCCAAGAGCGCGCCGCCGGCCGATCGCGCCGACAGGCGTACGGCATCCGCCGGGGCGCGCCACAAGGAGCGGCGGGTGGCCGATGAGAGCCAGCTCGCCTACGCCATGCCGGTACAGCGCGCCCTCGCAGCACCGACGCCCACGCAGGCGAGCACCACGACGGCTCCGCCGAGCGCAACGGTCAAGGATGCCGCCCCAAGCGCCGCAGCCGATCGCGCGCTCCCGGACAGAGCCGCGCCGAAGAGTGCCGCTCCCCCGCCAGCGCCGTCTTCGTCGTCGGCACAGAAGGTGGCACTCGCGTCAGCAGACGTGCGCAAGGCGGGCACGGGGGCACCGGCCGGCGGCACCTCCGGAATGAATCCCAGGAACAAAGACAAGGCTCGCAAGGTTGACGCCATTGATGCGATGAGACTGCTTCGTCGCCAGTAGCGCATATCGCGCCCGTCGGCGCAGACTGCTCGAAAGCAGATCGACGGCCGACATTTACTGCCCCGCGAGAAGGGGATGTTAATTATTTCCCGTTAGAAATCCCCCGAGCGGGAGAATTGGCTTGAAACGTTTTGCATATCCCATGGCGGCCGCCCTTCTGGGACTGTCCGCGCCTGCGACCGCGATGCCGAACGCCTTCTGGATCTTCGGCTTCAATTTTCCTGCCCATCACAAGCCCGGCGGCTTCGGCGCCGCCCAGGTCAAGGATGAGTCAGCCTCGCTGAACCGGGCCGAGCCGTGCGCCGCAGTCGATGCGTGCAAGCAGCCGCGCTCCGAAGCGCGCGATGCCGTCGCTTACGCGCGACTGCAGCAGAGCGACAAGGCCGACGCTCCCGTCACTCTGACGGACCGGGTCGGCCAGTAGGTCGGAACGTCCGCAGATTACTGATGGAACCGTTCCGCGCCCGATCATTCTGCGAAAGCGCCGGAAAAGTCGCCAGTCAATAGCGCCAGCTCGTCAGGTCGGCTCCCTTGGGCGCGGTCGCGGCGATCCGTGCCATGATCTTCGGCAGGTACATCCAGCTATAGTGCAGCCGCGAGTAGGCATTGGCCAGGCTGTGGTCGCCGTTCCAGCAATGCTCGGCACGCTCGCCATAGTCGACCTCGCCGCCCCAGGCCGGCTTGAGGCTCGCCAGCGTATCCTGCGCGTAGTAGACCGCGTTGGTGAGGAAGTAGCTGTCGGCCGAGCCGACGTAGATGTGGAGCTTGCCCGCCAGCTTCGGCGCCAGCTTGGGCCAGTCGCGCTGCAGGATGTGGGTAAGGTCGAAATGCTCGCGCCAGTAGGCGGCGACCGCCGGATCGATGTCACCGGTCTGCTTGTCGAAGATCGGCTGGGGATAGCCGTCCCTGCCCCTGGGACCGAACACCGCCTGCCAGATGTCGTACTGCCCGCCCGAGCGGCCATGGTCTCCCAGTACCAGCTCCATGTGGTTGACGTCGCGCTGGGTGGCGAGCGTCTGGCCCAGATAGTCGCGCATCGCCGGGCGGTCGATCGCCACCGCTCTGCCCTGCTCGGCATAGGCGTTGCGGTCGGCGTAGAGATTGATCGTGGTGTAGGCGCGGAAGTCGATCGGGTCGGGGCAGGCGACGAACGCGCTATTATACATGTCCGGATAGAAGATCTGCGTCGCCATCGCTTCCCAGCCGCCGGTCGAGCCGCCGTAGGTGAAGCGTGCCCAGCCCTGGCCCAGCCCGCGGAAGCGGCGCTCGATCTCGGGGATCAGCTCCCGGTTGATGGCGTCGCCATAGGGACCGAGATTGGCCGAGTTCACCGCATAGCTGTCGTCATAATAGGGATTGGCGTGCTCGATCTCGACCATCAGGAAGCGCGGGAAGTCCGGCGCGATCCAGCGGCGGTAGTTGGCGTAGCTCTCCTGCTGCTGGATGCGGTTGTAGCCGGCGAGATGGAAGCGTTCGGAATAGTCCGGCTTGAGATCGGGGTCGGGCGGCGTCTCGCGCCAGGCCGAGATGCCCTCGGCCGGAAAGTGGCCGTGATTGACCATCAGCGGGTAGCGCGCCTGCGGGTGCGCGGCGAACCCGGCCGGCAGCAGCACATACGCGCCGAGATAGGTCGGCCGTCCCCAGAAGCGCGACAGCAGCGCGCTGCGGATGCGGATATGCTTGACGAACGCGGTCTCCGGCACCGGCTTCACCGCCGGGATGACCTGGTCCAGCACGAGCGAGACCGCAGGCGTGCCCGGCCCGAGATGGACCCGGACAGGTTTCGAGTATGGATTGCCGGGCTTCTCGTTCCAGTGCTGGCCCTCGCCCCGGTCGGGCGGCAGCTTGACGACTGGACCGTCGGCGCGGCGGAACGTCTCGTAGCGGTTGAACACCGCCTGCACGGTATAGTCGCCGGCGGGCAATGCGGAGAGCGGCACCGGCCAGCCGTCGGTCGCATCCAGCGCGATGCGCGCGCCCGGAGCGGCGCCGTCCAGCGTCTGCCCGAAGATGTAGGGGGTCTTCAGCGGCGCTTCGAGCTGGACCTGGAGGCGCGGTTCCGGATCGCCCTGAGGCGACACGATCAGGATCATGCGCCCGTCCAGTGGCGTGGACGTGCCTGCGGGAAGCGTGACCTGCACGTCGGTCGCCGCCGCGCGGCCGGCGATCGCCAGTGCCGCAAGCAATCCGATCACCCGCCGTCGTACCATGCTGCCTCCCCTTCCGCCCGGCGGTCCGTCGACGCCGCCCCCGTTCACGTGTCCCCGCGCCTGCGCTTCTGTGCGACGGCGCCCTCGTGCCCGCCATAGCCGCCGCCGCCACGCAGGCGCCGCTGCCGCGCCTTCTGCCGGTTAGCATATCTCTCCTGCGCCAGCCGCTCGATTTTGCGCACCAGATAGGCGGTCGACCAGCCGATCAGGAGCAGGCCGAGCAGCGACTCCGCCTGGCCGACGATGCGCCAGCCCGGCGGCAGCACGTCGGAGCCGCTGCCGGTCGTGGTGTAGTAGGAGGCGGAGATCACCAGGCCGTCTTCGATCCCGCGCGCGGCGTGGCCGAGCACGTAGACGAGCGCCAGCCCGGTAATCTCCAGCGCGTGCAGCGCGAACAGGCACGTCGCCACGGCCGCGACCAGTACCATCGAGTAGGGGCTGAGCTGCTTCTCGAGCAGCGCGTCGTCCGTCAGGTTGAACATGTGCGACATGGCCATGAGACCGAGTCCGTGCGTCAGCGCCAGGATCGGGACCATGACGACGGCGATCAGCAGTTGCAGCCAGAGGGTCAGGATCGCTC
>CAXTUG010000072.1:0-12190 GCA_964247375.1 uncultured Sphingomonadaceae bacterium | reverse complement strand
CTCTTAGTCATGTCGGCGAAGGTCGGCATCCATTGGGACAAAAATCCGCGCGGGAGGGAGGGCGTGCTGACGCACGCATTCTCCGTCAGCTGGACCCCGGCCTGCGCCGGGGCGACGATGAGGAAATGCTACGTGCCAGCAATCGTCGCGGACGGCGATGCGCTCGGGGCGGCGGGGTGTACGGGGACGTTGTGGAAGGACTGAACGCGCCAGTCGCCGTCGCGGCGCACCAGCACCTGCTCCAACCGGGTCTGAAGCGCGCCGTCGACCGGCGTCGCGCCGGGCGGCAGGTGGCGGTAGCCGGTGACGGCCGTGAGCGTGTCGACGATCGCGACGTCGTCGCTCGCCATCGTCACGTGCACGATTTCCTGGGCGAGCCGGCTGCCCTGGTAGATGGTGGCGAAGATATGCGCATGCTGGGCCAGGAACGGCTCCAGCCCGACCGAGAAGCGGCCCACCACGTTGGTGAACACGACGTCCGGCAGCGCGTCCGCACCGAAGGCGGCGGCATCGCCCGCGCACCAGGCGGCGTCCTGCGCGGCGATCACGCGCCGGATGGCCGCCATCACGTCCTCGCTCGGTGCCGCCATGATCTCTCCTCCGGTCCGAGCGCAGGGTGTCGTGCGCGGACCAGGAGTCAAGCGTTCAGCGCGGCACGACGGGTCTCATCGGCCCGCTCAGGTCAGGCCGGTCGGGCGAGACGGCGTCGGTGAAGGCGAGCGTGACCGACATGCGACGGTTGCGCGGATCGTAGCGATCGGTGGGAATGAACGGTTCGCGGTCGGCCACGCCCTCGATCCGGTTGAAGCGGTCGTTCGGCACGCCGGCATCGGCCAGCGCCTTGCGGGTCGCCTCCGCCCGCGCACTGGACAGGGTCCAGTTGTTGACCGAGCGGCCGGCGGCGTAGGGCAGCGCATCGGTGTGGCCGCGCACGATCACGCCGTTGGGCACGCCGGCGATCACCTGCGCCACCTGGCTCATGAGCTGGCGCGCCTGCGGCAGCAACCCGTCGGTGCCGAGCGCGAACATCGAGAAGTCGGCCTTGTCGACCAGGTCGATGCGCAGGCCCTCCCGCGTGTCGGTGAAGCGAATGTTGCCGGCGAGCCTGGACAGCGCCTTGTCCGCGTTGATGCGGCGCATGATCTGCTGCTTCAGAAAACCGAACCGCACCCGCTCGCGCTGCCGCTCCGCCGCCTTCGATTCGCTGGCGCCGCCGCTCGCATCCTTGGGGATGGTGAGCGACTTGGAGCCGGTCTGGGTGGCGCGGTGCGGGTAATTGTCCTTGGCGATGACGCTGTCGCCGCCGAACACGCCGTTGGAGCCGGCGCTCTTCAGCTTCATCTCGACGAGCGTCGGCGCGAAATAGTCGGCGATGCCCTTGCGCTGCTTCTCCGACGTGGCGCCGAGAATCCAGAGCAGCAGGAAGAAGGCCATCATCGCCGTCACGAAATCGGCGTAGGCGACCTTCCAGGCGCCGCCATGGTGGCCGCCATGCCCCGCCTCGACGATCTTCTTGACGATGATCGGGCGTGGTTCGGGCTCGTTCTTGCCGCGCTTCGCAGGTCCGGCCATTAGCCTGCTCCGCTCACGCGGAGGCCGCACCGGTCCGCACCCCCTCCCGGCCTCCCAACGGAAGCATACGGTATGGGAGGCCGGGAGGGGGTGCGGGCCGGTGCGGTCTTCCTAGACATCAGCGCCCGCGCATGCCGTCGAACACGTCGGCGAAGGCCGGCTGGTTGCTGTGCGTGATGCCCGAGCGTGCGGCCTCGATCACCAGCGGCAGCGGATGGCCGTGCAGCGAGGCGATGATGATCTGCTTGACGACGCCGTAGATGGCGGCGTCCGCCTCGGTCACCTGGCGGCAGCGGTTGGCGAACGGACCGACGATGCCGTAGGCGAGCAGCACGCCCATGAAGGTGCCGACCAGCGCCGAGCCGATCATGCCGCCCAGGATCGACGGCGGCTTGTCGATCGAGCCCATCGTCTTCACCACGCCGAGCACGGCGGCGACGATGCCGAGCGCGGGCAGCGCGTCGGCCAGCCCCTGCAGCGTGTCGGCCGGGCGGATGTCGTCGTGGTGATGCGTCTTCAGCGCATTGTCCATCACGTCCTCCACCGCATGCGGATCGAGCGTGCCGGACGAGATCACCACCAGCCGCAGCGTATCGGTGATGAGGTGGATGAGCGTCGAATCCTTGAGCAGCTTGGGATACTGACCGAACACGCTGGAGGATTTAGGATCCTCGATATGCGGCTCGAGCGCGACGGGTCCCTCGGTGCGCAGCATCTTCATCAGGCCGGACACCAGGAAGATCACTTCCAGGAAGTCCTTCTTGTTGTACTTCGGGCCCTTGAACACCTTGCCGAACCCGCCGCCGAGCTGCTTCAGCTCCTTCATCGAGTTGCCCGCGACCAGCGCGCCGATCGCCGCGCCGCCGATGATGATCATCTCGTGGGGAATGGCGTGGAGCACGGGCTCCAGCGCGCCGCCGGTGAAGGCGAAGCCTCCGAACACCATGCCGAGGAGGACGACCAGGCCGATCGCTGCGAACATTCGAAACACACCCCCGGATGGCGAAACACGTGGTCGGAGCGGCGCAGGTCCGGCCTCTCCAACATGATTAACGGCCCGGTTCTGAACTCTTTAGGTGAAGATCGCGTTTACGAGAGGGCGCCTGTCCGCCGCGGCCCGCCCCCCCCGACCCCCCCCCCCCCCCCCCCCCCCCCCCCCCCACGTCCGGTGCTCAGCCGAGCAGGTCGAACAGGGTCGACTGGTGGGTCTTGGCGAACATCGTCTGCGCCGCCTGCAGCGCGGTCTGCTTCGACTGGAATTCGCTGACCGCGTAGGTGAGATCGGTGCTCTCGAGACCGGAGCGCTCCTCCGACAGCGTCTCGCCGCTGTCGACCAGATCCGTCTTGGCCTGGTCGAAGCGCGCGGCCCGCACGCCCTGATCGCCGCGCACCTGGGTGACGTGGGCCGCGCCGGCGTCGATCGCGTTCAGCGCATTCTGGATGTCGACCGAGCGGGTGGCCGCGGTGCTCTCGACCGTGGCGGCGGCATCGTTCAGGATCTGCTGCAGCGTCTTGGCGCCGCCGCTCGTCGCGACGCCGCCGAACACGCTGCTGCGGGTCGCGGTCGCGGGCACGCTGAGCGTCTGCGACACGGGGATCGAGAGCGGCGTGCCGGTCGGGTAGAGCGGCGCGCCGGTGGGATCGTTGGCGGTCGACGCCGCGTCGAGATCGTTGGACAGCGAGCGCAGTTCGTTGGCGAGCGCGGTGCGATCGGTCTGCGAGGTCGTGTCGTTGCGGCCGCGCAGGACCAGTTCCTTGGCGCGGTCCAGCATGTCGGCGATGCTGCCGAGGCTGGTGTCGACGGTCTCCGCGATCGAGGCGCCGGTATTGGCGTTGTTGGTCCAGACGACCTGATCGGCCTGCACCTGGCGGATCTCGGAGATGCGGTCGGCGGCGCCGGGATCGTCCGACGCGCGGGTGATGCGCTTGCCGCTGGAGACGCTCTGCTGGAGGTTGGCGATCTCCTTGGCGAGCGAGGTCTGCCGATGGATCTCCGCCTGGGTGCGGTAGCGGGTCGAGCTGATCATGGTACGGGCCTTCAGAAGAGGTCGAAGATCGCCTGCAGCGTCTGGCGGGCGGTCTGAATGATCTTGGCGGAGGCCGAATAGGCCTGCTGGAAGCGCAGCAGGTCGGCGGCTTCCGCATCCAGGTCGACGCCGGACACGTCGTCGAGGTCGGAATAGGCGCTGTCCTTGGCCGCGGAGGCGCTGGTCTCCAGATCCTTGGCGGACTGGACGCGCAGGCCCTGGTCGGTCACCATCAGCCGCCACGCCTGCTCCGCGCCGCTGCTGCCGCGCAGGCTGGAGATGGCGACGACGTTGCCGTTGGCGCTGCCGGCATTGGCCGCCGCGACGAGATCGGTGTTGGTGACGGCCAGCGCGAGCGTCGCCGCATTCGTGCCGGTGATCAGATCGGCGCCGGCATTGCCGTTCGCGTCCTTGCCCTGCTTGTTCCAAGTGTTGAGCTGCTGCGCCAGGTTGACCGCCAGCGTATCGAGCTGCTGACGTCGGTCGGAGATCTGGTTGGCCGCCTCCGCATAGCCGGCGAGCGCGCCCGAGGAGATGGT
Source organism: uncultured Sphingomonadaceae bacterium (assembly GCA_964247375.1). Lineage (GTDB taxonomy): Bacteria > Pseudomonadota > Alphaproteobacteria > Sphingomonadales > Sphingomonadaceae > Sphingomonas_I. Next base: position 8,052 of record CAXTUG010000072.1, on the reverse strand, counting down.
GACCGGCGCGTTCGTGCCGCCGCCGGAGACGGTGGTGCTGAGCTGGCCGAGGATATTCACCTTCAAGTCGAGCTGCGCCGGCGCCGTGCTGCTGGAGTCGAGCAGGATCGGACCGCCGGTGTCGCCGAGGCGGATCGTCGCCGCCCCCATCGGGTCGAGCGCGACGTCGATACCGACCTTGTCGCTGATCTTGCCGATGAGCGTGTCGCGCTGATCCTCCAGCCCGGCGCGGCCGGAGCTGCCCTGCGGCGCGGTCTTCAGCGCCAGGTTGACGCGCGCGAGCGTGCCCAGCGCATCGTTCACCTGGCCGACCGCATCGCCGGCCTGGGAGGCGACCGAGCCGGCGATCTTCTGCAGGTCGCTGGCGGTGCGGTTGATCGCGCCCGCCGCGTCCTGGATCGCGTAGAGGAAGCTCTGCCGCTGGGTGGCGTTGCCAGGATTGGCGGCGAGCGCATTGGCGGCGGTGAAGATGGCGGTGAGCTTCGTGCCGACGCCGGTGTCGCCGTCGCCCATCGCATTCTCGACCGTGGCGAACCACTGCGAGCGGGTGCTCGCCTGCGACGAATCCGAATTGGCGTTCCACGCCCTCTGGGCGCGGAACTGATCCCACACGCGCGAGACGTTCGCCGCCTGCACGCCGTTGAACATCGCCGACGTGCGATAGGCGAACATCGGTCCGGCGGCGGTCGCCTGCTCCGACAGCGTCACCTTGCGGCGGGCGAAGCCGTCATTGTTGGCGTTGACGACGTTCTCGGAAATGCCGGCGAGCGCGCTCTGGTAGGCGAGCACGCCCGACTTGCCGATGGAGAGGAGGTCGCTCATTCAGCGCCCTTCCCGCCCGCTTCGTACGCGGCGGCGGGCGCCGCCGCGGCCGACAGCCGCGCGCCATATTGCCTGACCAGCAGGTCGGCGATGCCGAGCGCGCCCTTGCCGGCCATGACCTCGGCCGTCTTGGCGTCGGACATGTCCTGGAACTGCCTGGTCGCGTCGGAGTCGAAGATGCCGTCGCCCAGCGAGGCGGAGCGCATCGAGCCGATCATCTGCCGCAGGAAGACGGCCTCGAATTCCCGCGCCGCCTTCTTGAGCCTAGCGCGGTCGGGCGAATCCTGCTGCGGCGCTGCCGTGGTCGAGACCGGGGCGGAGAGCGGCGCCGTCACAGGACCACGAGCTCCGCCCTCATCGCGCCCGCTTCCTTCAGCGCTTCGAGGATCGCCACCAGGTCGGCCGGCGACGCGCCGATCGCGTTCACCGCCTTGACGATGTCGGCCAGACTGGCGCCGGGCGCGAAGCGGAACATCGGGCTCTTCTCCTCGTCGACGTCGATCCGGCTCTTGGGCACGACCGCGGTCCTGCCCTGACTGAACGGCTCGGGCTGCGAGACCTTAAGGGTTTCGTTGACCTTAACCGTAAGCTTGCCGTGGCTGACCGCGGCCGGCGCGATCCGAACCGCGCCGTTGATGACCACCGTGCCGGTGCGGGCGTTGACGATCACCTTGGCCGGCGCATCCGCCGGATCGACCAGCAGGTCCTCGACCTGGCCCATCAGCGCGGTACGCACCTCCGCCCCCTGCGGCGCGCTGATCGCGACCGTGACCGCGTCGATCGCGCGGGCGTGGCCCGCGCCGAGGCTGCGGTTGATCGCGTCGGCGACGCGGCCGACAGTGGTGAGGTCGGCTTCCGCCAAGTTGAAGTGCAGCTCCGGCGTGGTAGCGAAGCCGGCGTCGACCGCGCGCTCGACGGTGGCGCCGCCGGGAATGCGGCCGGCGGTCGGAACGTTCACCGTGATCTTGGAGCCGTCCGCGGCGTCGATGCCGAGGCCGCCCACCGCGAGGTTGCCCTGCGCCATCGCATAGGTCTGGCCGTCCGCGCCCTGCAGCGGCATCATCAGCAGCGTGCCGCCGCGCAGCGACTTGGCCTTGCCGAGCGCGGCGACGGTGATGTCGAGCCGCTCGCCCGGCTTGGCGAACGGCGGCAGCTCGGCGGTGACGATCACCGCCGCGGCATTCTTGAGCGCCGGATTGACGCCGGCCGGCAGCTGCAGGCCGAAGCGCGAGGCGACGCTGTGCATGCCCTGCGTCGTATATTCGAGATTGTCGTCGCCGGTGCCGGCGAGGCCGACGACCAGACCGTAGCCGGTCAGCTGGTTGGCGCGCAGCCCCTGGAAATGGCCGAGATCCTTGATCCGCTCGGCAGGTGCCGATGCGGGCAGCAGCACCGCCAGGAGCAGGATCAGCAGGCCGGCGACGGCGCGACGAGGAGCATCAACGGACATGGACGCGGTCCTAGAAAGGGCTCAGGATCGAGAAGAAGTGGCTGAGCCAGCCCTGGCGGCTGGCGCGCGCGATCTCGCCCGTGCCGGCATAGGTGATCTTGGCGTCGGCCACGCGGGTCGACGGCACGGTGTTGTCGAGCGAGATGTCGGCCATGCGCACTAGGCCCGAGATGCGGATCTGCTCGTCGCCGCGGTTGAGCGTCAGATTCTTCTCGCCGCGGATCAGCATCGTGCCGTTGGGATAGACCGCCGCCACGGTGACGCTGAGCGCGCCGTTCAGCTGGTTGGACTGCGCCGCCGCGCCCTTGCCGTCGAACTTGCCGCCGCCGCTCGCACCGATGTCGGTCGGCCTGATGAAGTCGAGCGGGCCGGTGACCGGCGGCGTCAGGCTGATGTTGCCGCTGCGGTCGGTCGACGCGGTGTTGCTCTTGGTCGCCTGCGTCTTCTCCACCAGGATGATGGTGAGCAGGTCGCCGACCTGCGCCGCGCGCAGGCCCGAGGTGAGCGGCGCATAGCCGGCGGCGGCATGGAAGATCGCGCCGTCGGCGACCGCGGGTTGGGCCGGCGGCAGGTAGGGCGTCGGCGCATATTCGGCGCGCAGATCGGCCATGCGCTTCTTGCTGCCGAACAGCGCATGTGCCGGGGTGACGGACGCGAGCAGCGCGGACGCGGCCAGCAGGAGAAGGGAGGTGCGCATCGTCAGAGCTGCTGATTCGCGGTCTGCAGCATCTCGTCGGTCGCCTTGATGACCTTCGAGTTGACCTCGTAGGCGCGCTGGGTCTCGATCATGTCGACCAGCTCCTCGGTGATGTCGACGTTCGAGGATTCGAGGCTGCCCTGGGCGATGGTGCCGCGGCCATCGACCCCGGCGTCGCCGACCTGCGGCGCACCGGAGGCGGCCGATTCCGACAGGAGGTTGTCGCCGTCCGCCTGGAGGCCCGACGGGTTCATGAACCGCACCGTCTGGATCTTGCCGACGATGCTGGGCGCCGACTGGCTCTGCATCGACACCGACACGGTGCCGTCCGCGCCGATGGTGATGCCGGTAGCGCCGTCGGGTATCTGGATCGGCGGCTGCAGCGCCATGCCCTGCGCGTTCACGACCGTGCCGTCGGCGGTGCGGCTGAAGCTGCCGTCGCGGGTGTAGCCGGTGGTGCCGTCGGGCTTCTGCACCTGGAAGAAGCCGGCGCCCTGGATCGCGAGATCGAGGCTGTTGCCGGTGGTCTGCATCGAGCCCTGCGTGTCGATGCGCGCGGTGCCCATGATCTGCACGCCCGAGCCCAGGTTGAGGCCGGTCGCATACTTGGTCTGGTCGGTCGACTGCGCGCCCGGCGCCGTGATCTGCTGATAGGCCAGCGTCTCGAACTGGGCGCGGTCGCGCTTGAACCCCGTCGTGTTCACGTTCGCGAGATTGTTCGCGATCACGCGCATCTTCTCATTCTGGGCATCGAGCCCGGTGCGCGCGACGTGGAGGGCGGCGTTGGTCATGGTCTCAGATCCTTATTCGGACAGCTGCATGAGCTGGGCGGACGACTTGTCGAGCTCCTGCGCGGTGGTGAGCATCTTCACCTGCGCCTCCCACGAGCGGGACGCGTCGATCATGTCGACCAGGGTGGCCGTGGCGTTGACGTTGGAGCCTTCGATGCTCCTGGCGGTGAGCGTCGCGTCGGGATCGGCCGGCAGCGCGCCGTCGCCGACGACGCGGAACAGGCCGTCCAGCCCCTTCTTGATCGAGGAACCGCCGGCGGAGACGAGCTTCAGCCGGTCGACGGACTGCGGGCTCTTGGGATCGCCGCCCTGCGGCACAATCCAGATCTGTCCGTCCTTGGCGATCGAGACGCTGTCGGCGGGCGGCAGCGTGATCGGGCCGCTCTGGCCGAGCACGGGGGTGCCGTCGCCCGTGGTGAGCAGGCCGCTGTCCGACAGCTGGAGGTCGCCGCGGCGGGTATAGGCTTCCGAACCGTCGGCCGCCTGGACGCCGAGCAGGGCATCGCCGTTGATCGCCACGTCCAGGTCGCGCCCGGTGGCGGTGACGGCACCGCCGCGCATGTCGGCGCCGGTCACCTCTTCCGACATGGTGGCGCGGCCGTTGAGGCCGGCGCCCTTCAGCCACTCCGCCTCCGCGCTGGTGAACTCGCCGCGGAAACCGGCGGTGTTCACGTTGGCGAGATTGTTGGCGATCGTGGTCTGGCGCGCCATCGCGCCGCGCATCGCCGCCAGCGAGGAGTAGATCAGGCGATCCACGGCTCAGTCCCTTCCTATCTAGATCAGGAGCGCAGGTTGACGATCGTGTCGGTCATGTTGTTGGCCGTCTCGATCGCCTTGGCGTTGGCGGAGAAGTTGCGCTGCGCCGAGATCAGCGACACGAGCTCCTCCGTGATGTCGACATTGGCCTGCTCGAGCGCGCCCGACTGGATCACGCCGGCCGAGCCGCTGCCCGCCTGGGTCACGATCGGCTCGCCCGACAGGCCGCTCTCGCCCCAGCGGCTGTCGCCGAGCTGGCGCAGGCCGTTGGGATTTGGGAAGTTGGCGATCATCACCGCGCCCAGCTTCTTGGTGGTGCCGTCGGAGAAGGTGGCGGTGATCAGGCCGTTGGAGTCGACCGCGATATTGTCGAGCTGGCCGGCAGCCTTGCCGTTCTGGGTGAAGCTGCCCGGCGTGAAGGTCGCCGCCGCCTGGCGGGTGGCGCTGCCGAAGTCGAAGGTGAGCTGCATCGGCGCGGACGCGCCCGACGGCAGCACGCTGCTGAACTGCGTCGGGCTCAGCGGCGACTGGATCTGGCCCTGGCTGTCGAAGGTGAGCGTCAGCGGCTTGGGCGTAGTCGAAGCGGGATCGGAGCTCGCCTGCTGATCGCCGACGAAGACGTAGGCGTCCCACAGGTTGGTGGTCGCGGTGCTGGTGGTGCCGTTGGCCGCCGTCACCGTCTGGCCCGCCGCCTGCGTGCGGACGTAGTAGATGGTCGCCTGCTGCGGGTTACCGGCCGAGTCGTAGACGGTGGTGGCGCTGGAGAAATTGTAGCTGTTGGGATCGAACCGGTTGAACTTCCACGGGATCGTCGGGCTGTAGGCGGTGCGGGTCTTCGGCAGGTCGGCCGAGGACGGCAGCGTCACGGAGAGGCTGACCTGGGTGGTGGCGGAAGGCTGGCCGGCAGTGGCCGGGATCTGCAGGTTCTGCGCGGCGGAGATGCCGGTGGCGCTCAGCGCGCCGCTGCTGTCGACGGGCAGGACCTGCACCGACGCGCCGTTGCTGTCGACTAGGTAGCGCTCGTCGTCGATCGAGAAGGCGCCGTTGCGGGTGAAGCTGAGCTGCGCACCGGTCTTGGTCACGAAGAAGCCCTGGCCGGAGATGGCGAGGTCGAGCGCGCGGTCGGAGGTCTGGAAGCCGCCCTGGGTGAACTGCTGGCTGATGCTCTTCAGCCGCGTGCCCTGGCCGGCGACGTTGCCCGACTGCAGCGGCGAGGCGGAGATCAGGTCGCCGAACTCGGCGCGGCTCTTCTTGAAGCCGATCGAGCCGACGTTGGCGACGTTGTTCGAGATGACCGAGAGGTCGGACTGGGCGCCCTTGAGGCCGGAGAGCGAGGTGTAGAAGGACATGGAGTAACTCCTGCGTGCGCGCGGTGATCAGGAAAGCTGGAGAACGTCGGCCGGTTTGATCCCGCCGAGGCCGGTGATGAGCTGGGTGGCGCCGGTCGCGGGCGACTTGACCGACTGGATCTCGTTCCAGGTGGCGAGCGTCGGCGTGAGGCTCTTGTTGTTGGTGCCGGCGGCGGTGACCACCACGTGGAGCGCGCCGTCGCTGGTGGGGGCGCCGGACGCATCCTTGCCGTCCCACGACCAGGAGACGTCGCCCTTGGACCGGGCGCCGAGCTCCTTGGAGAAGACGGTCTGGCCGGCCGCATTGACGAGGCTGACCGTCACGTCCTTCGCATCGTCGGGCAGGCTGATCTGGCCGGCATAGGCGCCGTTCGCCGACTGCGTGGCGACGCTGCCGCCGATCAGCGCGGCGCGCCCGATCCAGCCGGAAGCGTCGCCGAAGCGGGAGGCCGCCACGTCGCTCATCATCGACTTCAGCGACTGGTTCATCTCGGCGATGCCGGCGACCTGGCTGAAGGTCGCCATCTGCTGCACCATCTGCGTGCTGTCGGTCGGCTCGGTCGGGTCCTGGGTCTTGAGCTGGGCGGTGAGCAGCTTCAGGAAGCCGTCCTGGCCGATCGTCTGACTGGACTTGGTCTTGCTGCCGGCGGCGGTCGTGCCGACGGCGGACGACAGCGAGTCGAGGTAGGAGTTGCTGGCGACGGTCATTTCTCGAGCCTCAGCGTTTCGAGGGTGAGGGACTTGGCGGTCTGCAGGACCTGCACGTTGTTCTGGTACTGACGCGCGGTCTCCATCATCTCGACCATCTCGGCCGCCTGATCGACGCCGGCATCCCAGACGTCGCCATTCTTGTCGGCGAGCGGATTGCCGGGATCGTGGCGCTTGGTCGGATCGGTCTGCGACGAAACGACCTGGCTGACCTGGACGGTGGCGAGCCCCTCCGCGCCGCCCGACACGGTCCTGAACACCGGCTTCAGCGCGCGGAAGGCGCCGTCCTTGGTGGTCGAAACCGAGTTGGCGTTGGCGAGGTTGGACGCGGTCGTGTTGAGCCGCACCAGCTGCGCCGCCATGGCGCGGCCGGAAATGTCGAAGATCGACATGTTGGCCATGGCTTATTCCCCCCGCAACGCCGTCATCACCGTGGCGATGCGGCCCTGGAGGAAGGAGAGCGTCGTCTTGTACTGGACGGCATTCTCCGCGAACAACGTCTGCTCGGTCGAGAGCTCGACCGTGTTGCCGTCGAGCGACGCTTCCAGCGGCACGCGGTAGCCGGCGGTCTGGTTGGCGGCGGCGTCGACCTGGGTGCCGGACTGGGCCGCGGTCAGCGCCTTCTGGAAGTCGAAATCGCGCGCCTTGTAATTGGGCGTCGCGGCATTCGCGATGTTGGACGCGAGCAGCGCCATGCGCTGCGAGCGCAGCCGGAGCACGTCGCCGCTCACTCCGAAGAGCGGGTCACCATTTGCCATGTCGCCCTTCCTTTCCTCGCTAAAGTTTCGCGTGCCGCCGCCGTGAACATGTTCGGACGACAGCGTCGCCAAGCATCGTTGCAAAGGCTGTGCCAACTTTGTCGGCGCACGCCGGAAAACCGTGCCGGCAAGCGCCGTCGGAGCGGGGGCGGCACCCATTTGCCGGGTGCGGCAAAATCTTGCCGGATGGCGATCGGGGGCGGTTGAGCGTGGATTTGTTCGCGCAGATTATGCGGCTGCTGGACCCTGCGGCTCTGGTCATCGTGTTCGGCGGAGCGATCGCGGCGGCGGTGCTGCGCGGCGGCTGGGCGGCGATGCGGCCCGCCTTCGCGGCCTTGAAGCCGGCCTTCACCGCCGATCCCGAGGCCGATGCCATGGCGGCGCAGGTGGCGGTCGGCAGGGTCGAGAAGCTCGCCGAGACCAGGGGCATCGTCTGCGCCGACCGGGTCGCCACGACGGCCAAGTTCCTGCGGGAGGCGGTGCGCAAGCTGGCCGAGGCCGACCGGGCTGAGCATTTCGTGCGCTGGACCGGCGAGACGCTGGACGCGCGCAGCCGCCGCCACGCCGCCCGCATCACCTTCTGGCGCGACCTGGCGGACGCCGCCCCGGCGATGGGCATGTGCGCGACCGTGCTGGGGCTGGTGCGGATGTTCGCGCACATGACCGATCCGGCGCTGATCGGCGCGCCGATGGCAACCGCGCTGGTGGCGACCCTGTGGGG
>CAXTUG010000071.1:232-12260 GCA_964247375.1 uncultured Sphingomonadaceae bacterium | reverse complement strand
GCCGGCGGCCGCGTGGCCGGGCTGCGCGCGCAGCAGCGCGCCCAGCCGTCCGGCCGCGCCGGCGCCGCGCAGCAGGTCGCCATAGACTTCGGTCAGTGCGCCGAACGCGCCCGCGACCAGGCCGCCGACCAGCACGAAGGCGGCGATCGAGCCGCCGCTCATCCGTCCGTCCGCGACGTCGTGCGCGCCCTGCCACAACACCATCGTGATCGATCCGAAGATCAGGCCGATCACGATCGCGGTCATCACCGCACGCACGGTGAAGCGGCGGCGGCCGGCGGTGAAGGCGTTCTCGACCGCGACTGCGAACCGCTCCTCCTCGCGCTTCTCCTGGTTGAAGGCCTGAACGATCTTCATCGCGCCCAGCGTCTCGGCGACGATCGCGCCGACCTCGGCGATCTTGTCCTGCGACGAGCGGCTGAAGCCGCGCACGCGCCGGCCCAGGATCAGCGCCGGTCCCATGATCAGCGGGATGCCGATCAGCAGGCTGGCGGCCAGCTTCGGCGCGAGCACGAACAGGTAGACGATGCCCCCGATCCCGGTGAACGCGTTGCGCAGCGCAATCGACACGGTCGAGCCGACGATCTGCTCGATGATCGCGGTGTCGCTGGTCATGCGCGACGCGATTTCCGACGGGCGGTTCTCCTCGAAGAAGCGCGGCGCGAGCCGCAGCAGGTTGGCCTGCACGCGGCGGCGCAGGTCCGCCACCACCCGCTCGCCCAGCCACGACACGAAGTAGAAGCGGCAGGCGGTGGCGATCGCCAGGACCGCGACGATCATCAGCAGGTAGCGGAAGGACGCGTCGACGCTGTGCGCCGCGCCGCCGCCGACGATGAAGCCGCGATCGATCACGCGCTTGAAGCCGTAGGGTATGCCGAGCGTCGCCGACGAGGCGAGGACCAGCGACACCAGGGCCGCGGCGATGTGACCGGGGTAGCGCGCGGCCATGCCCCAGATCAGGCGGAGTTCGCCGAGGCGGCGGCGCTCGCCGCGGGGCGGCAACAGTTGGGGAGTGCGAGCCATGATCGTCAGATAGCAACCGCAGCGCTCTCAACCAAACGGCCTTTTGGTCGTTTGTTGCATTGCGGCGTCTTTGTCGCCATCTATCGTTGTCCCGGGAGGCGTGATCGGTTGCTGTACGAAGCCTATGAGATGCAGCGCAGCCTGCTTGCCGGCGCCAGCGCGATGGCCGAGATGGGATCGGAATGGCTGGCCCACCCCGCCAACCCCTTCGCCAGGACGCAGCTGGGATCGATGATGGCGTCCGGACTGGACGTGTTCGCCCACGCGTCCGCCCCGCACGGCAAGCCCGCCTTCGACCTGCCTTTCACCCTGATCGACGGCAGAAAGATCGCGGTCGAGGAGAAGATCGAGGCGCGCAAGCCGTTCGGCCAGCTCGTTCACTTCACCCGCCCGGATGCGCCCGCCGGCCAGCCCAAGCTGCTGATCGTGGCGCCGATGTCGGGCCACTACGCCACGCTGCTGCGGGGCACGGTCGAACGGATGCTGCCCGGCAACGATGTCTGGATCACCGACTGGCGCGATGCACGGCTGGTGCCGCTCGCCGAAGGCGCCTTCCACCTCGACGACTATATCGATTACCTGATCGGCTGGCTGGAGCATATCGGTCCGGACACGCACGTGCTGGCGGTCTGCCAGCCGGCGGTGCCGGCCTATGCCGCGACCTGCCTGATGGCGGCGGATAGCAACCCGGCGCGGCCGAAGACGCTGACCATGATGGGCGGGCCGATCGACACGCGCGAGGCGCCGACCGCGGTCAACACGACCGCCACGCAGCGGCCGTTCAGCTGGTTCGAGCAGAACGTGATCGCGACCGTGCCCTTCTATTATCCGGGTGCGGGACGAAAGGTCTACCCGGGCTTCCTGCAGCTCACCGGCTTCATGGCGATGAACTGGGGCAACCACCTGGTGAGCCACTGGCAGATGTTCCGCCACCTAGTCGACGGCGACCAGGAGAGCGCGGATTCGACCAAAGCCTTCTACGACGAGTACCGCTCGGTCTGCGACATGGCGGCCGAATTCTACCTGGAGACGATCGACGTCGTGTTCCAGCGCCATGCGCTGCCGAAGGGCGAGATGATGCATCGTGGCCGCAAGGTCGATCCGGCGGCGATCGCCGACGTCGGTCTGCTCGCGATCGAGGGCGAGCGCGACGACATTTCCGGCGTCGGTCAGACCAAGGCGGCGCTGACGATCGCCACCGCGCTGCCGGACGAGAAGAAGCAGTATCTGCTGGCGAAGAGCGTCGGCCATTACGGCATCTTCAACGGCCGCCGCTGGCGCAACGAGATCGCGCCGGTGGTGGAGCGGTTCATCGCGGCCAACGCCGCCTAGCGCGTGAAGCTCACGGCCACGATCGAGCGCTGGCCGGTCGCGGGCGCATTCACGATCGCGCGCGGTGCCAAGACGCACGTCGACGTGGTCGTCGCCGAGATCGTCGACGGCCCTCATGTCGGACGCGGCGAGGGCACGGCCATCTATTATCACGGCGAGAGCGCGGAGAGCGTGCTGGCCGACATACGTGCGCAGGCGCATTCGATCGAACGCGGCATGGGCCGCACGGATCTGCAGGCGCGGCTGCCGCGGGGTGCCGCGCGCAATGCGCTCGACTGCGCCTTGTGGGACCTGGAGGCCAAGCGGACGGGAACGCCGGCGTGGAAGCTGGCCGGCCTGCCGCAGCCGCAGCCGCGCGTGACCGCCTTCACCATCTCGCTGGACGCGCCTGCAAAGATGGAAGCCGATGCGCGCGCGGCCGCACACCTGCCGCTGCTCAAGCTGAAGCTGGCCGGCGACGGCGACGAGGCCCGCGTCGCCGCGGTCCGGCGGGGCGCGCCGAACGCGCGCCTGATCGTCGATGCCAACGAGGCCTGGACCGGGCGCGACATTGCGGCGGAGGCGGTACGGCTGGCGCCGCACGGGATCGAGCTGATCGAGCAGCCGGTGAAGGCGGGTCAGGACCATTTGCTCGACGGCGTGACGAGTCCGATCTCGTTCGCGGCGGACGAGAGCTGCCAGGATCGCAGCGACCTGCCGCGCTGCGCCGGCCGCTATCGGGCGATCAACATCAAGCTCGACAAGGCGGGCGGCCTTACCGAGGCGCTGGCGCTGGCAGCCGAGGCGCGGGCGGGCGGGCTGGAGGTGATGGTCGGCTGCATGCTCGCAACGTCGCTCGGCATTGCGCCGGCGTCGCTGCTGGGCGGAACAGCGCGCTGGATCGATCTGGACGGCGCGCTGTTGCTGGCGAAGGACCGCCCGCTAGCGATGGCGATGGCGGATGGCGTGCTGGCGGCGCCTGCGCCAGAACTATGGGGCTGAAGCACCCCAAACCATTCCCCAGCGCGAAGTCGATATACGCTTTCGAGCGTAGCGAGTAGCCTCGGCTCCGCCCGGCAGCGCCTTCCCACTTCGCGCGGGGCGAACGGGAGACGATCTTACAGCCGCACCTCTGCCACGTTATCCTTGTACGTCTCCTTCGGATCGCGGCCGAGCAGGTAGGTGAGCGCGGCACCGATGCTGCTGCCGCCGAGCCAGATCTCCGCCTTCTCCGTATCGAGGCGGAGCATGGCGAGGCGCGGATCGTCCTTGCCGCCCTCGTACCAGGCGGCGACGTGCGCGTTCCAGAAGCGGTCGACGGTCGTACGATCCGTCTCCACCGCCAGCGTGCCGTGGATGCTGGCGAACAGGTCGTGCCCCTTGGCGGTGTAGGTCGCGATCGCACGCTGCGAGGAGTCGCGCAGCGCCTCGACCAGGCCGTTATCCTTCGTGGTGTAGAACCAGAGCGGGCCCTGCCCCTCGTCGAACACCGCCGTCATCGGCTGAGTATGGCCGTCGCGGGCATCGGTCAGGCCGAGCATGACGAAACGGGAGGATTCGAGTTCGGACCAGAAACGCTGCTGGATCTTCTCGTCGGTGGGCTTCTCTTCGAACATCTGCAGTCTCCTATTCGATCGGCAAACTGGCGGCAGGCGGCACGGTTCCGTGCACGCGCTACTCCGGTGCGATCTCGTGGCTGGTGGGCGGCGGTTTGAGCGGCGGATCGGCGGGCGCACCGTCCTGCGGCACGCTGTCGGCGGGGATGGTCGCTGCCGGATCGATCGGGCGTCCATCGGCGCGCGCATTGATCGCCACCTGCGTCGGAAAGGCGAAGTCGATGCCGGCCTTGGCGAACTTCTCGAGGATGCCGATCGACACGTCGTTGCGGGCGTTGAACACCTCGTCATACAATTCCGACTGGACGTCGAACTGCAGCTCGAAGTCGAGACTGGAGGCGCCGAAATTCGCCAGGCCGCAGCGCACGAGCTTGCACTTGTCGTGCGCTTCCACGACCTCGCGCACCAGCTGCGGCACGCGGGCGCAGAGGTCCGGAGGCGTGTAGTAGGCGACACCCAGGGTCTGCACGATGCGGCGGCGCTTGAGCCGCGCCATGTTGTGCAGCTCCTTGCTGAGCAGGTTGGTGTTCGAAATCACCACCTCCTCGCCCGTCACCGCCCGCACGCGCGTTGTCTTGAGGCCGATCTGCTCGACCGTGCCGGAGGTCGAATCCCACTTGATCGAATCGCCCTGCTGAAACGGCCGGTCGAAGAGGATCGACAGGGCCGAGAACAGATCGTCGAAGATGCCCTTTGCCGCCAGGCCGATCGCGATGCCGCCGATGCCGAGGCCGGCGATCAGCCCGGTGACGTTCACGCCCAGATTGTCGAGAATCAGGATCGTCGCGATCGCGAACAGCACGATCGTGACGAGCAGCCGGATGATGCCGACCGCGGAGCCGAGCGCGGCATGTTCGTTGCTGCCGGCACGATGCTCGACCACGCCGAGGATGAGCTCGCGCACCCACAGGGCACCCTGCAGCGCGGCCGCGATCGTGAACAGGACGAGAATCGTCTGCGCGACCAGCGGCGGCGGATCGGCATAACCGTCGACCAGTCGCGCGGCGAACAGGATCATGAACCACAGGCTGGTGGCGGCGAAGGTCCGGCCGAGCGTCTGCGGCCAATGGGTGAGCCCGATCCGCCGGCGGCACAGCCGTTGCGCCAGCATCCGTGCGCCGTAGAGGATCGCAACGATCACGGCGCCGATGGCGAACGCGATTGCGATCTGAAGATAGTGGCTCAGCAGCCACTCGCCGCTCTGCTCCCAGAACATCTGGATCGAGCTCTTCGACAGGCGCAAGGGTGCTGCCGCAGGACCGCTGACCGTAGCACTCATGTCAGGCGGCCTTGTTCTCGGCCTTGGCCGCGGCCGCGATTTCGTCGAGAAAGCCGATCAGCGCACGCTCGTGCGGGTTCAGGTAGCGGGTCGGGCGCGGCATGCGCAGCGCACACAGGCCACCTGCATTCTCGTTTCGGCAGAGCTCGATCAGCGAGGGATGGATGTAGGATTTGCGGCTGATCGCGGGCGTGTTGCCGAGCGAGGCCGCGACCGCCTCCAGCATCGGCTTCAGGCTGATCTTGCCGTTCTTCGCCGTGTCCAGGATATGCTCGAACGCCAGCAGGCTCGCACCCCAGGTGCGGAAATGCTTGGCGGTGAAATCGCCGCCGGTCGCCTGCTTGATATAGTCGTTGACCTCGGCCGAATCGACCGGCTGCGGGTGGCCGTCCTCGTCCAGATATTCGAACAGATGCTGGCCCGGCAGATCCTGGGTCCGCCGCACGATGCCGGCGAGCCGCCGGTCCTCGATGGTCAGCCGCTGCTTCTTGCCCGACTTGCCGACATATTCCAGCTTGAGCTTGGCGCCCTGCACCTTGGCGTGGCGGTTGCGCAGGGTGGTCGCGCCGAAGCTCTTATTCTCCTTGGCATAGGCCTCGTTGCCGACGCGGATATGGCCGAGGTCGAGCAGGCGAACCACGGCAGCGATCACCGTGTTGCGCGCCAGCTTGCGGCCCTTCAGATCGGCGTCGACCCTGGCCCGCAGCTTGGGCAAATGACCGCCGAAGTCGGCGCAGCGCTCATATTTGTCGGCCTCCTGCTGGGCGCGGAAGTCGGTATGGTAGCGATATTGCTTGCGGCCGCGTGCATCGACACCCGTGGCCTGAATATGCCCGTTCGGGACAGGGCAGTACCAGGCGTTGGTATAGGCCGGCGGCAGGGCGATCGCGTTCAGCCGGTCGATCTCCTCCCGATCGGTGATCCGCTCGCCGGACGGCGCGAAATAAGCCCAGCCGTGGCCGGCTTTCTGGCGCGTGATACCGGGGCGTTTATCGTCGACGTGGCGCAGGCGGAGTGCAGACATGCATCCTGAACGTGACGCCCGCGCGGTCGTTCCGCTGCCGCGTCGAATGGAGCGCCTTCACCGTTTGTCCCGAGTAGCTGTGGAGCTTGTCGAGACTGCGTATCGAGGGAGTACCCTCGGTGAGCGTCTCGATAGGGCTTCTTTGAAAGTCTAGCGTCCGATCCGCCGCCGATCGATCAACCACTGCACCACCGCGATCAGGACGCCGACCGCGGCGCCGACCAGCAGACCCACCGACGACTGGCCGAACGCGACACCGACGGCGGTGCCGATCCCGATCGCGAGCACGATGAACACGCCGCCGCCGAAGCTCTGAGGTCGATCTGCCATGCGGCATTCCTGCCACCGTACGCGCCTTTCCGCCAGCGCCATGCGGCAGCGGGGCCGGACCGTGGCGAAACCATGCTGGCGGCTGACCGCCTCAGCCTCTAGGACGGGATGCCATGGTTCGCTTCCCGCAGCGCCACGCCGCCCCTCTCGCGGTCGCGCTCCTGCTCTCCTCCGCAGTGCATGCGCAGTCGGCTGGCGAGAGCGCCGCCGCGCCTGCGACCCCGGCCGGTCCGTCCGCACCGCCCGCGGATGTCGGTGCCGATCTCGCGCCGCTGCCCGGTCTGGGCGTGGACTGGCCCGATCCCGCCCGGATCGACGCGGCGCCGGCGGCGGGCGCGACCGAGGTCAAGGGCATCGCGGCGGACAAGCTGCAGCGCTACCGCGTGAGCCTGGAGGGTACGGAGGTCCTCGGTCCCTCCTTCCGGAGCCGGTTCGACCAACTGTCCGCGCTGATCGCGAGCCAGGGCAAGCCCGCCAATGCGGCCCAGATCAACCGCCGCGCCCGCGACGACGAGGATCTGGCACGGCAGCTGCTCGCAGCGGAGGGTCATTATGAAGGGCGCGCGGTCGCCAACGTGGTGTCCGATCCCGCGACTGGCGATACGGTCGTGCACGTGGTGATCGCGCCAGGCGACCCGTTTCAGTTCACGAGCGTGGCGCTGCCGGGAATGGAAGCGGCCGGCAGAGAAGGCGCAGTGCTGGCGCGCGAATTCGGCGTGAAGCCGGGCGACACGGTCAATGCCGATGCGGTGCTGGCGGCAGTCGCGGCCTTCAAGGTCGAGCTCGGCCGGCAGGGATTCCCCTTCGCCAGGATCGGCGAGCCGGACGTGGCGATCGACCACGAGACCAACAAGGCGGCGCTCACGCTGGCGGTCACGCCGGGCGCGCGCGCACGCTTCGGCCGGATCGTGCCGGTCGGCGAGCGCCCGCTCTTCTCGGCCGAGCATCTGGCGACGATCGCGCGCTTCCATCCCGGCCGGCAATTTGACTCAGCCCGGATCGACGACTTCCGCCGCGCGCTGATCGCGACGGGGCTGGTGTCCGCCGTCACGATCACGCCGGTGCCGACCGGCGATCCCGCCATTGTCGACATCCGGGTGCAGATCGATCGCGCGCCGCCCCGCACCATCGCCGGCGAGCTCGGCTACGGTACCGGGGAAGGCGTGCGGGTCGAGGCGTCGTGGACCCACCGCAACCTGATCAGGCCCGAAGGCGCGGTTACCTTCCGCGGCGTCGCCGGCACGCGCGAGCAGTCGCTCGGCGCCACGCTGCGGCAGGGCAATTTCCACGCGCGCGATCGCGTGCTCACCGCGCAGGTCGTCGCCGCCCACACCAATTTCGACGCCTATGACGCGCATACGTTCACGATCGGGGCGGGCCTGGAGCGACAGACCAACATCATCTGGCAGAAGACCTGGACCTGGTCGCTCGGTACCGAGTTCGTGGCTACCGACGAGCGCCATACCGGCGATCCCAACCGCAAGACCTATCTGGTCGCGGCGACCCCGACGGGCCTGGCCTATGACGGGTCGGACGACCTGCTCAATCCCACCCGCGGCTTCCGCCTGTCGGGCCGGCTCTCGCCCGAATTGTCGCTGCAGTCGGGCACCCATGCCTATGTGAAGATGCAGCTCGACGCGTCGGGCTACCAGCCGATCGGCAGCCGGCTGGTGCTCGCTGGACGGATGCGCTTCGGCGCGATCGAGGGCGTGTCCCGCGACAGCATCGCGCCGTCCCGGCGCTTCTATGCGGGCGGCGGCGGATCGATCCGGGGCTACGGCTATCAGAAGATCGGGCCGGTCGACGCCAATGGCGATCCGCTGGGCGGCCGCGCGCTGACCGAATTCGCGGCCGAGGCGCGGGTGCGCTTCGGCAATTTCGGCGTGGTGCCGTTCCTGGATGCGGGCAACCTCTACACGTCGAGCATGCCCAAGCTGAGCGGCCTGCGTTACGGCACCGGTCTCGGCATACGCTATTACTCCAACTTCGGCCCGATCCGCGTCGATGTCGGCACGCCGCTCGACCGTAGGCCGGGCGAATCCCGCGTCGCCGTCTACGTCTCGCTGGGACAGGCCTTCTGATGGCCGACGCCGACGCACCGCCGCCGGAGATCGCGACGCCGCGCCGCCGCTGGCTGCGTGCGATCGGCATCGGCGTGCTCGGCCTGCTGGGACTGGTGCTGGTCGCCTTGTGGAGCGTCGACACGCAGCCCGGCCACCGGCTGATCGCCGACCGCATCGGCCAGATGCGCCCGTCGAGCGGCCTGCGGATCAAGGTCGGGCGGATCGAGGGGTCGATCTGGCGGCGCGCGACGCTGCGCGACGTGCGGCTCTACGATCTGAACGGCCAGTTCTTCGAGGCGCCCGAGGTCCGGCTCGACTGGCATCCGTTCGCGTGGGTGCGCAACCGCCTCGACATCGACAGCGTCTCGGCGCCGCTGCTCGCGCTCGACCGCCTGCCCAGGCTGCGCAGCAAGCCGGGCGGCCCCATCCTGCCCGGCTTCGACATCCACATCGGTGCGCTGCAGATCGACCGGCTGAAGCTCGGCCGAGCGGTCGCGGGCCACGCCGAGACGGTGCGGCTCGCCGGCAAGGCGGACATCGTCGGCCGCCGCGCCATGGTCTCGCTGCGCGCCGCTTCGACCGCGCGCGACCGCCTGCTGCTCGACCTGGATGCGCAGCCGGACGGCGATCGCTTCAAGCTGAACGGTTTCCTGGATGGGCCCGGCAACGGCGTTGCGGCGGGACTGGCCGGCGTGCACGCGCCGCTGACGCTGCGGGTCGACGGCCACGGCACCTGGCATCGATGGGACGGCCGCGCGGAGGGATCGCTGGGCGGCGCGCGCATCCTCGACCTCGGCCTCGGCGTGCGCGACGGACGCTTCAGCCTGGGCGGCAGCGTCGCACCGTCGCACCTGTTGCGCGGCAAGGGGCAGCGGCTGACGCAGCCCGGCATCAGGGTGCTCGGCTCGGGCACGCTGATCGACCGGCAGCTGACCGGCCGTTTCAACCTCGCCTCGCCGGCGCTGCAATTCGCCGCGGCGGGCCGGATCGACATGGCGCAGGGCGCCTTCGCCAATGTCGCGCTCGACGCCAGGCTGCTGAAACCGGCGGCCCTGTTCCCCAACATGACCGGACGCGACGTGCACCTGCACGCGCTGCTGGACGGGCGCTACGGCAGCTTCGCCTTCCGCTACGCGCTGGCGAGCCCGCACGTCGCGTTCGACACGACCGGCTTCGACAATCTGCGTGCGACCGGCGCGGGCCGCTGGTCGCGCGCACCGATCGCACTCCCGATCCGGCTGCAGGCGGCGCAGGTGACCGGTCTCGGCACGGTCGCGGGCGGCATCCTGCGCAACCTGTCGGTCGCGGGGCTACTGCGCGTCGATGCCCGGACGCTGGTCGGGCGGGACCTGGCACTCGCGTCGGACAAGCTGAAGGGGCGGCTGCAGCTGCGGATCGACCTGGTCAGCGGCCGCTACGACGTGGCGGTCGCGGGCGGGCTGGCGCGCTATCTCATTCCCGGGCTCGGCATCGTCGACGTGCAGACCGACGTGACCGTGCTGCCGGGCACGAACGGGATCGGCACGGTGGTGACCGGCAAGGCGCATGCCGCGGTGCGACGGTTCGACAATGCCTTCCTGGCGAGTCTCGCCGGCGGCAATCCGCGGATCGACACGGCGCTGGTGCGCACGCCGGACACGGTGCTGCACTTCTCCAACCTTGTGCTGACCGGCCCCTCGATCCGGATCACCGGCACGGGCATCCGCCGGCGCGACGGCACCTTCCAGTTCAGCGGCAGCGGCCGCCAGGCGAGCTACGGCACGTTCCGGATCGCGCTCGATGGGCAGATCGACCATCCCAAGGTGCAGCTCCAGCTCGACAGCCCGGTCGCGGCGCTCGGGCTGCGGCAGGTCGCGCTCGATCTCGATCCGGTGCCGGACGGCTTCCAGTTCCGCGCCGCCGGCGGCTCGACCGCGGGACCGTTCCAGGCGCGCGGGCTGATCCGCACGCTGCCGAACCAGCCGACCGTGATCGAGGTCGCGGACCTTGCCGTCAGCGGCACGCATGCCAGAGGCGTGCTGACCTCCGCCGCCGCCGGCTTCTCCGGCCGGCTCGATTTGGCCGGTGGCGGGATCGGCGGATCGATCGGCTTCGCGCCTCAGGGCACGCTGCAGCGGATTGAGCCGCACCTGCTGCTCACCAACGCGACGATCGCGGGCGCGCAGCCGATCGCCGTACGTCGCGGCCGCGCCGACGGGTCGATCCTGCTCGATCCGGCCGGCGCGACGATCGACGGCACGATGCGTGCGATCGGCCTGTCGCGCGGGTCGCTGTCGCTGGCGCGGATCAATGCCGAAGCGCATCTTAAGGGCGGTGACGGCACGGTCGTGCTCAATGCCGCGGGCACCAGCCGCCGCGCCTTCGACCTGCAGGCCAGCGTCCACTTGGCGGCGGGGCGCATGACGATCACCGGCGGCGGCCATATCGAAGGACGTCCGCTCACGCTGGCGGGCCCGGTCGAGCTGGCGATGAGCGGGGACGAGTGGGCGCTGTCGCCGACCCGGATCGACTTTGCCGGGGGCAATGCGACCGTGTCCGGCCGCTTCGCCCGCGGCGTGGTCGATTTCGACGCCGGGCTCGATCACATGCCGCTGACCTTGCTCGACATCTTCAACGCGCAGCTCGGCCTGGGCGGCTATGCCAGCGGCAAGCTCAATTTCCACCATGTGGTGGGCAGCGCGCCGTCCGGGCGGATCGACGTGGCGGTGCGCGGGCTCACCCGGTCGGGCCTCGTGCTGAGCTCGCAGCCGGTCGATCTCGGCCTCGCCGCCGTGCTGACCGCCAACGGCGCGGCCGGTCGGGCGGTGGTGGTCAGCAACGGGCGCATCATTGGCCGCGGCCAGGCGCGGCTCGCCCCGCTGCCGCCCGGCGACGACATCGTCGCACGGCTGATCCACGCGCCCTTGTTCGGGCAGATCCGCTACGCCGGTGCGGGCGACATCTTGTGGCGCCTGATCGGGGTCGAGACGATCGACCTGTCCGGCCCGGTCAGCGTCGCCGCCGACGTGACCGGCACCCCGACCGACCCCAGCATCTCCGGCCGGCTGTCGAGCGACGGCGCGCGGATCGAGAGCGCGGTTACCGGCACCGTGATCGACGCGATCAAGGCCAACGGCAGCTTCGGCGGATCGCGGCTGGTGATCGACCGGATGACCGGCCGCGCCGGCGCGCACCGCCGCATCAGCCGGCCGGGCCGCCTCACCGTCGGCGCCGGGCCGGGGGGGCCGGGGCCTGGCGGACCCGCATCGAGGGCTACATGTGGGCTAAGGACCCCAACGACGCCCACGGGGCGGTGGTCGAGCTGGAGCGCAAGGGCAAGCTCGACACGCTCGTCACCGATCCGGCGCTCCGCCCCGAGCTGGCTGCGGTCCAGCACCGGATC
>CAXTUG010000071.1:0-222 GCA_964247375.1 uncultured Sphingomonadaceae bacterium | reverse complement strand
CCCCCCACGAAATCGGCGCCCCCGTCCCCGGGCCGCTGCGGCTGAAGGCGGCCGGCGCCGGCGGCATGATCTCCGGCGACGTACGGATCGAGCGCGGCCGCTTCCGGCTGGGCTCCGCCACCGCGGCGACGGTGCCGCGCCTGCGCGTGACTGAGCTCAACCGGCCCGACGATGCCGACGACGATGGCAGCCCGGTCGTCCCCTGGGCGCTGGACCTCAAGG
>CAXTUG010000070.1:0-12308 GCA_964247375.1 uncultured Sphingomonadaceae bacterium | reverse complement strand
ACCCCGGCCTTCGCCGGGGAACGCAAGAGCATTGCCATGAGATCGAGAGATCCCTGCGAACTTGCGGGGAGGAGATGAGATGACCCGGTATCAGAGCGGCTTCGGCAATCATTTCGCCACGGAGGCGGTCGCAGGCGCGCTGCCGGTGGGGCAGAATTCGCCGCAGCAGGTGCCGTTCGGGCTCTACGCCGAGCAATTGTCCGGCACTGCCTTCACCGCGCCACGGACGGAGAATAAGCGGTCCTGGCTCTACCGGCTGCGACCTACGGCCAGCCACAAGCCCTTTCAGTCTTACGAAGGTGCGCCGCAGCTACGGACCGCGCCCTTCGACGAATTTCCCCCCACGCCCAATCGCCTGCGCTGGGACCCGCTGCCGCTGCCCGATAGCGCAACCGACTTCATCGACGGGCTCACGAGCTACGGCGGAAATGGCGATGTCGCGACCGGTGCGGGTCTCGGCATTCATCTCTACGCCGCCAATCAGTCGATGGCGGCGCGCGCCTTCCAGAATGCCGACGGCGAGCTGCTGATCGTGCCGCAGCAGGGCAGCTTGATCCTCGTCACCGAACTGGGCCGCCTGGAAGTTGCGCCGCTGCAGGTGGCGTTGATCCCGCGCGGCGTGCGCTTCCGGGTGGAGGTGGACGGGCCGTCGCGCGGCTATGTCTGCGAGAATTACGGCGCGCCGTTCCGGCTGCCGGACCTGGGGCCGATCGGTTCCAACGGCCTCGCCAATCCGCGCGACTTCGAGGCGCCGGTCGCCTGGTTCGAGGATCGGGACGAATCGTGCGACGTGGTGCAGAAGTTCCAGGGCCGGCTCTGGACCACGACGCTCGACCATTCGCCGTTCGACGTGGTCGCGTGGCACGGCAATCTGGCACCGTGCCGCTACGACCTGCGCCACTTCAACACGATCAATACCGTCAGCTTCGACCATCCCGATCCATCGATCTTCACCGTGCTGACCAGCCCCAGCGAGATCCACGGCACCGCCAATTGCGATTTCGTGATCTTCCCGCCGCGCTGGATGGTGGCGGAGCATACGTTCCGCCCGCCCTGGTTCCACCGCAACGTCATGAGCGAATTCATGGGCCTGATCGAGGGCGCCTACGATGCCAAGGAGGGCGGCTTCGCTCCCGGGGGCGCATCCCTGCACAACCAGATGGCAGGGCATGGACCCGACAAGGCAAGCTATGAGAAGGCGGTGGCCGCATCCCTGGCACCGCACAGGATCGAAGGAACGATGGCATTCATGTTCGAGAGCCGCTGGGTGATCCGGCCGACGCGCTGGGCGAGCGAGACGCCGCTGGTACAGGTCGACTATGACGATTGCTGGGCCGACTTCATCAAGGCGAAACTGCCGTGAGCCGCATCGACGAGACGCACGATCCCCGCCGCACGAGCTGGGTCGAGAGCGCGAACCGCCATCCCGATTTTCCGATCCAGAACCTGCCGCTGGGCATCTTCGCACCGGATGGGCACGCGCCGCGGCCAGGGGTCGCGATCGGCGACCTGATCCTCGATATGAGCGGGCTCGCCGCGCTGCTGCCCGACGCCGTGGCGCATGTGCTGACGGGCTATACGCTGAATGGATTGATGGCCCTGCCGTCGGGGGACCGGGTGGCGCTCCGTCGGCGGCTATCGGCCTTATTGTCCGAGGAGACGCACCGCAGCACGATCGAGCCGCTGCTGTACCGCGTTGAAGAGTGCGCGCTGCACCTGCCGGCGGCGATCGGCGACTATACCGACTTCTACGTCGGCATCCATCACGCGAGCAACGTCGGCGCGCTGTTCCGGCCCGACAATCCGCTGCTGCCCAACTATAAATATGTCCCGATCGGCTATCATGGCCGCGCCTCGTCGGTCCGGCCGTCGGGCGCGCCGGTGGTCCGTCCCAACGGCCAGCGCAAGGCCCCGGACGAGGAGGCGCCGAGCTTCGGACCGGCGCGGCGGCTCGACTATGAGCTGGAGCTCGGCATCTGGGTGGGGCAGGGCAATGCGCTGGGGCAGCCGATCCCGATCGGCGAGGCGCACGACCATATCGCGGGCTACTGCCTGCTCAACGACTGGTCGGCGCGCGACCTGCAGGCGTGGGAATATCAGCCGCTCGGGCCGTTCCTCGCCAAGAACTTCCACACCACGATCTCGCCCTGGGTGGTGACCGCCGAGGCGCTGGCGCCGTTCCGCATGGCGCAACCGCCGCGACCGGCGGGCGATCCTGCACCCTTGCCGTACCTGAGCGATCCCGACGATCAGCAGCACGGCGCCTTCGCGCTCGAGCTGGAGGTGCGACTCGCCAGCGCGGCGATGCGCGAGCAGGGCATTGCGCCGGTCGTGCTCAGCCGCGGCGCGGCATCGGCGATGTACTGGACGATGGCCCAGATCGTGACGCACCACGCCTCCAACGGCTGCAACCTGCAGCCCGGCGACCTGATCGGCACGGGTACATTGTCCGGGGCGGAGGCCGGAAGCCTCGGCAGCCTGCTGGAGATCAGCCGCGGCGGCAAGACGCCGGTCACCCTTCCCACCGGCGAGACGCGCACCTTCCTGGCGGATGGCGACGAGGTGAGCCTGCACGCTGCCGCCCGCAGCGACGGCTTCGCGTCGATCGGTTTCGGCGAGTGCCGCGCCGTGATACGGCCGGCGCCGTGAGCAGCCTGATCCTGCACGGCTATTGGCGGTCGAGCGCGGCCTACCGCGTGCGGATCGCACTCAACCTGAAGCAGCTGAGCTACGAGCAGGTCGAGCATGACCTGCGCGCCGGCGCGCAGCATGACGCCGCCTACAAAGCGATCGCGCCGGCCGGCCTGGTGCCGGCGATCGAGCAGGACGACCAAACATTCGTGCAGAGCACCGCCATCCTGGAGTGGCTGGAAGAACGCTGGCCGGAGCCGCCGCTGCTGCCTGCGAGTCCGGACGATCGCGCGGTCGTGCGCGCGATGGCGGCAACGATCGCATGCGACATCCATCCGCTGAACAATCTTCGCGTTCTCAAATACCTGAAGAACAATCTCAATAGAACGCAGGAAGACATCGACGCATGGATCGCACACTGGATCGGTACGGGATTTGAGGCCCTGGAAGTGCTGATCGGCCGCTACGGCAGCGGCTTCGCCTTCGGCGACCAGCCGACCATGGCCGATTGCCTGCTGGTGCCGCAGGTCTTCAATGCGGAACGGTTCAAGGTCGATCTGGCCGGCTATCCGAAACTGGTCGCGGCGACGGAGCAGGCACGCGCCCTGCCGGCATTCGTCGCTGCACACCCCGACCGCCAACCGGACGCCGACCCCGCTTGAGCGAGGTCGCGCCGCCCGACCGCACGCCTGCGGGCGTCCGCCTGGCCGCTCTGGACGAGATTGCCTACGGCGCGGCCCGCAATTTCGTGCTGCAGATGAAGGCCGGTCGCTTCCATGGCTTCGTGGTCCGCAGAGGCGACCGGGTCTTCGGCTATCGCGACCGCTGTCCGCATGCGGGCCTGCCGCTCGCACAGGAGCTCGACCGCTATCTTACCGCCGACGGCGCGCTGGTCGTCTGTTCCTGGCATGGCGCCCTGTTCGACGTCGAGCGGGGCTGCTGCGTCGGTGGCCCATGTGCCGGGGCGGGGCTGACGCAGTGGCCGGTCGAGGTTGTCGACGGCGTGATCCGCACGGTATGACGACATGCAACCCCCTTCCGCGAGCGGAAAGGAGCAGAGCATCAGCCGATCAGATCGCGCACTGCCTCCAGGAAGCGCAACACCGTGACCGGCTTGGAGACATAGGCTTCGGCGCCGGCCTCGCGGATCCGCTCCTCGTCGCCTTTGGCGGCATAAGCCGTGACCGCCATGATCGGCGCATCTTTGAGCATCGGATCGGCCTTGATCGTCTCGATCAGTTCCAGGCCGGTTACGTGCGGCAGCTGAATGTCCATGACGATGAGGTCGGGCCGGAATGCGCGGGCGCTGTCCAGCACATCGGTACCATCGCGCACCGGCGCGGCCTCGTAGCCATGGGCACGAAGCAGATCGCAGAACAGCTTCAGGTTCAGCTCATTGTCCTCGACAACGAGCACCTTCTTGGTCACGTGGCGGATTCCGGATGCAACATCACAACTCCAGCCCCCAGACCACCGTGCGCCAAGAAAATAAACAAATAGTTTCAGACCCGCTCGCACTGGCGCTGCATGCGCTCGCATGGACGTTGGCTGAACAGCCGCGCGCCGAGTGCATGCTGGCCCTCACCGGCCTGTCCGGCGACGATCTGCGGCGACGCGCCTCGGAGCCGGCGCTGCTGGCGGCCGTGCTGGGTTTCCTGGCGGCGCACGAACCCGATCTGATCGCCTGCGCGGAGGCGTTGGCGGTCGCGCCATCCGCGCCGGTGCAGGCGCGGGAGGCGCTGGAAGCATGAGCCGGCCGCTGCTGATCACCGACTGCGACGAGGTGCTGCTGCACATGGTGCGGCATTTCGGCGCCTGGCTGGACGAGGCGCACGATATCGACTTCCGCCCGGAAGGCGGCGCTTTCGAGCATGCGCTGACGCGCCGCAGCTCCGGCGCGATCGTGCCGGGGCAGGAGGTGTGGCCGCTGCTCGAAGGCTTCTTCCGGACCGAGATGGACCGGCAGACGCTCGCGCCAGGCGCCGGCGAGGCCCTGCGCCGCATCGCCGAACAGGCCGATATCGTGATCCTGACCAACCTTCAGGATTGGTGCCACACCGGACGTGCCGCCCAGCTCGATGCGTTCGGCATTCGTCATCGCATCGTCTGCAACCAGGGCGGCAAGGGGCGTCCCGTGGCGCGGCTCGCGGCCGAGCACGGGGCCAGCGTCACGGTGTTCGTCGATGACCTGGAAGGCCATCATCATTCGGTGGCCCAGCACGCGCCCGACGTGTTCCGACTCCACATGATCGCGGAGCCGGCGATCGCGCCGACGATACCGGCGGCGCCGCACGCCCATGCCCGGATCGACGACTGGGACGTGGCGGTGGAGTGGATCCTGGCGCGCTTCCGAGGCGAGCCGCTGCTCTAGCGCCGTGCGGCTCCGGGGTAGAATGGCGGCGGGCCGGGTCGAACTGCGGAGAGCGGCTTGACGCGTTCGATCGGGAGCGCGAAGGCCGCGCCATGAGCATCGATGATCGTCTCGCCGAAATCGGCATCGTCCTTCCCGAACCTGCCGCTCCGGTCGCGGCCTATGTTCCCGCGGTTGCGGTGAACGGCCTGCTGCACGTCTCCGGCCAGCTGCCATTCAAGGACGGTGCGCTGATGACCGGCCGCTGCGGCGAGGACGAGAGCGAGGAGTATGCGCGTGAGGCCGCCGAGCGGTGCGGCGTCATGCTGCTGGCGCAGATCAAGGCAGCGCTGGGGTCGCTCGATCGCGTGGAGCGCATCGTCAAGCTGGGCGTGTTCGTATCCTCGACGCCGCAATTCACCGCGCAGCCCAAGGTCGCCAACGGCGCGTCCGAGCTGATGCAGCGGGTGTTCGGCGATGCCGGCAAGCATGCCCGCAGCGCCGTCGGCGTGCCCGTGCTGCCCCTTAACGCGATCGTCGAGGTGGATGCGGTCGTCGCCATCAGGGCCTGACACTGTGGCCGGGGTCGTCGCGCGCATGGCCGGCGGCATTGCGGCGTTCGATGCGGCCGAGTGGGATGCGTGCGCGGGCACCGGCAACCCCTTCGTCGGCCACGCCTTTCTGAGCGCCCTCGAGGACTCGGGCAGCGCCGTTGCGCACACCGGATGGCAGCCGGTGCCGATCGCCATCGACGGGCCGGACGGCGCGCCGGCCGCGATCCTACCGGCCTATGCCAAGAGCCACAGCCAGGGCGAATATGTGTTCGACCATGGCTGGGCCGACGCATGGGAGCGAGTCGGTCGCTCCTATTATCCCAAGCTGCAGATCGCCGTACCGTTCTCGCCCGTCCCTGGACCGCGCCTGCTGCTGCGCGATCCGGCGCTGGCACCGGCGCTGATCGCCGCCGCCGAGGCGGTGGTCCAGCAGAACGATCTCTCGTCGGCGCACGCCACTTTCGTGGATGCGGCGCAGCTTGCCTGGTTCGAGCAGGCGGACTGGCTGATCCGTGCGGACCGCCAGTTCCACTGGCACAATCAGGGTTATGCCGATTTCGACGGCTTCCTGGCGGCGCTGTCGTCCCGCAAGCGCAAGACGATCCGGAAGGAGCGGGCGGCGGCGCGCGAAGGGCTGGAATTCCGTCAGCTCGGCGGCGCCGAGATCACGGAAGCCGATTGGGACGCCTTCTGGCGCTTCTACCAGGATACGG
Source organism: uncultured Sphingomonadaceae bacterium (assembly GCA_964247375.1). Lineage (GTDB taxonomy): Bacteria > Pseudomonadota > Alphaproteobacteria > Sphingomonadales > Sphingomonadaceae > Sphingomonas_I. The sequence goes on along the minus strand of CAXTUG010000070.1, from coordinate 6,060 downwards.
GATCCCGCAAATGGGGACGCCCCTACCTGAAGCGTTCCTTCTTCTCGCTGCTGGGCCAGCGGCTCGGCGAGCGGATCCTGCTGATGCTCGCCTTGCGGAATGGCCGGCCGATCGCCGGCGCGCTCAACCTGCTCGGGAGCGACACGCTCTACGGCCGCTACTGGGGCGCGACGGAAGACGTGCCGTTCCTGCACTTCGAACTCTGCTACTACCAGGCGATCGACGCGGCGATCGCGCGCGGGCTGCAGCGGGTCGAAGCCGGCGCACAGGGCGAGCACAAGCTGGCGAGAGGCTACCTGCCGACGCCGACCTACTCGGCGCATTACATTCCCGATCCGGGTTTCCGCCGTGCCGTGGCGGATTATCTGGAGCGTGAGCGGATGGCGATCGCCGCCAATATCGCCGCGCTGGCAGAGGAAGCGCCGTACAAGCGCGACTGATCAGGCGGCCTTGCGCAGGAAGCCGGAAATCGTCGCCCGCGCCAGCTTCTGCGCCTCGATCACTTCGCGCCCGGTCATCTCCATCGCGACCTCGTGCCGCCAGTCGAGCGCCGGCTGATAGCCGCATGCCGAGGCCACGTTGAACCAGCGATGCGCCTGCACCAGATCCACGGCGACGCCGCCGCTGCCGCTGGCGTAGCACATTGCCAATTCGAACGCCGCGACCTCGTCGCCGCTCGCTGCGCTGCCCGCCAAATCCTCGAAATTCACCATCCGCGCCATGACGCCACCTCCGTCAAGTCTTGCTCTCTGCCCCGTTAACGACGATTTTGCCGGGGACTTGAGGGCGCGGCCCGCATAAAATAGGCGACGGTCTCAGCCGCAGGAGTAGAGGAGTTTCATGGCCGCGCATCGTATCGTCTTCGCCAACGAGAAGGGCGGATCGGGCAAGTCCACCAGCGCCGTCCACACGGCGGTCGCCCTGGCGGCAAAGGGCCACAAGGTGGCGGCGCTCGACCTCGACACGCGGCAGCGCACGCTCGGCCGCTATCTCGACAACCGCGCCACCCTGGTGAAGCGCGACGGCTTTCAGCTGCCGATGGTAAGCTACGACACGTTCGATCCGGCCAGGAGCGGGGCGATCGCGGAGCGGCTGGACACGCTCGCGGCCGAGGCGGACTTCCTGATCGTCGACACGCCCGGTCGGGACGACGATCATGTCCGCGCGGCGATCGCGACCGCCGACACGCTGGTGACGCCGATCAACGACAGCTTCGTCGACCTCGACCTGATCGGCCAGGTCGATCCCGACAGCTACAAGGTGCGCCGGCCGAGCTTCTATGCCGAGCTGGTATGGGACGCCCGCAAGGCACGCGCCAAGAGCGACGGCGGCACGGTCGACTGGGTGGTGCTGCGCAACCGACTGCAGCATCTGGAAGCCCGCAATATGCGCCGGGTGGCGGCGGCGCTGGCCGAGCTCTCCAAGCGGGTCGGCTTTCGCGTCATTCCAGGCCTGTCGGAGCGTGTGATCTATCGCGAGCTGTTCCCCAAGGGGTTGACCTTGCTCGATCTCGCCGCGATCGGCGAGGATGCCGGATTGGGCCATGTCGCCGCACGCGGCGAACTCCGCGAGCTGATCGCCGGGCTGCAGCTGCCCGATTCGCACGCCGCGCCGGCACGCGAGATCAAGGCAGCGTGATCGGGATCGTCCTGATCGCGGTCGCGGGCGTGCTCTACTGGGCCTGGAAGACGCGCGATCCCCAAGCGATGCGGATCAGCGACGTGCTGGCGGTGATCGCCGCGCTGATCGGGCTGAAGATGCTCGACGGCCACTCGCCGCTGGGCGTGCTCGGCCTCGGCGCGGCGGCGTGGTGGTTGTGGTTCCGCAAGGGATCCGGATCGGGCGGCGAGCGGATGACGACCGACGAGGCGCGAAGGCTGCTGGAATTGTCCGCCGACGCGACTTCGGCGGAGATCAAGGCGGCGCACCGCCGGCTGATCGTGCGCGTCCATCCCGATGCGGGAGGCTCGGCGGCACTCACGCGTCAGGTAAATCTGGCTCGCGACACGTTACTGCGACATCAGGCTTGATCCCGTAACAATCTCGTGCGTCTAACCGCATGAAGCATCAGGGGAGCATCGGGACCGTCGCATTACGCCAGCGGTCCTTCCTTCAAGGCTCTCGACCATTATCACGTATCCGAACGCGCGGCGTTCGACCCAAGGAGACATTCATGGCCCATCGTTTCGATCCGACCTCGCTGCGCGAATATGACATTCGCGGGATCGTCGGAAAGACGCTCGGACCGGATGATGCCTATGCGATCGGCCGCGGCTTCGCGACCCACGTGCGCCGCGCCGGCGGCACCCGCGTCGCGGTCGGTCGCGACGGCCGCGTCTCCTCGCCCGCCCTCGAAGAGGCGCTCGTCCGCGGCTTGACCGCGAGCGGTGTCGACGTGGTGCGGATCGGCATCGGCCCGACGCCGATGCTCTACTTTGCCGAGGCGACGCTGGAGGTGGACGGCGCCATCCAGATCACCGGCAGCCACAATCCGGCCGACTATAACGGTTTCAAGATGGTGCTGCAGCACGGGCCCTTCTTCGGCGAGCAGATCCAGTCGATCGGCCGCCTGGCGGAAGCAGGCGATTGGGAGGAAGGCACCGGCGACGTCACCGACTTCGACATCGAGGATCTCTACGTCGACCGGCTGCTCGCCGGCTATTCCGGCGGCGCGTTCCGGATCGGCTGGGACAATGGCAACGGAGCGGGCGGCCGCGTTCTCGAGAAGTTGGTCGCCAGGCTGCCGGGCGAGCATCACCTGCTCTACACCGAGATCGACGGCAGCTTTCCCAACCACCATCCCGATCCGACCGAGGAGAAGAATCTTGCCGACCTGCGCCAGCTGGTCGCGGACAAGCAGCTCGACTTCGGCGTCGCGTTCGACGGCGACGCCGATCGCATCGGCGCGATCGACGGCAAGGGACGCGTGGTCTGGGGCGATCAGATCCTGTCCATCCTGGCCGAGCCGGTGCTGCGCGCCGAACCGGGCGCCACGATCATCGCCGACGTGAAGGCGAGCCAGATGCTGTACGACCGCATCGCGGAACTCGGCGGCAAGCCGCTGATGTGGAAGACCGGACACAGCCTGGTGAAGGTCAAGATGAAGGAGACCGACAGCCCGCTCGCCGGCGAGATGTCGGGGCATATCTTCTTCCGTCACGAATGGTACGGCTTCGACGATGCGCTCTATGCGGCGGTGCGGCTGATCGGTGCGGTGCGCGTGCTCGGGGGATCGCTGACGGCGCTGAAAGACGCCATGCCGGAGCTGGTGAACACGCCGGAGATGCGGTTTCAGGTCGACGAGAGCCGCAAGTTCGCGGTGATCGACGAGATCCTGGATCGGCTCGAACGGCAGGGGGCGGACGTGAATCGCACCGACGGCGCCCGGGTCAACACGCCTGACGGCTGGTGGCTGCTGCGCGCGTCCAACACGCAGGACGTGCTGGTCGCCCGGGCGGAGGCGCGTGACCAGGCCGGACTCGACCGGTTGCTCGCGCAAATCGACGAGCAACTCGCACTGTCGGGCCTGGAGCGTGGCCCACAGGCAGGCCATTGATCCTGCGCCGAAAACCTTGACCATCTTTCTTCCAGCGCAAGCCGATGCGGGGTCTTCGGCACAGCCTGGGCAGTTGGATGGTTAATGGTCCGTAACGGTTACAGTTGCACTGCCGCATGGCGGATCATTCACTGGCGATACACAGGTCCGACCTATAGGGGAGCCACGCCGCGCCAATCTCGACGCGGCCACGAGTAATGTGACCTAGAATGTCGCGGGACAAGATCGAAGAATGCCTGGCGCTGTTGCGGCGGGCCGACGATATTTTGATGGACGAGGAGGAAACGGCGCTGGCGGCGCACCTCTCCCTGGTGATCGAACGGCTGGCGATGCGATTGCCGGACTATGCGCCGGCCGAGGTGGAGTAGGGCAAGCAGGGCATCTTTCCCTCCCACCAGTGGGGAGGGGGCTAGATCAGGTTCAGCCGAACACGCGATCGAAGATCGCGTCGACCTGCCGCAGATGATAGCCGAGATCGAACTTCTCCTCGATTTCTGAGGCAGGCAGGACGGCGATTACCTCGGGATCGGCCTTGAGCAGCTCCGACAGGGAGAGTTGCCCGTCCGATTCCCACACCTGCATGGCGTTGCGCTGGACCAGCCGATAAGCATCCTCGCGGCTGACCCCGGCCTGGGTCAGCGCGAGCAGCACGCGCTGCGAGTGGACGAGACCGCCCATCCGGTCGAGATTGCGCATCATCCGCTCGGGATAGACCAGCAGCTTGTCTACCACGCCGGTCAGGCGCGCGAGCGCGAAGTCGAGCGTCACCGTCGCGTCGGGCCCGATGTAGCGCTCGACCGACGAGTGGCTGATGTCGCGCTCATGCCAGAGGGCGACGTTCTCCAGCGCCGGCGTGACGTAGCCGCGCACCATGCGTGCGAGACCCGTCAGATTTTCGGTGAGCACCGGATTGCGCTTGTGCGGCATGGCCGACGAGCCCTTCTGGCCCGGCGAGAAATATTCTTCGGCCTCCAGCACCTCGGTCCGCTGCAGGTGGCGGATCTCGACCGCCACCCGCTCGATCGAGGAGGCGATCACGCCGAGCGTGGCGAAGAACATGGCGTGGCGGTCGCGCGGGATGACCTGCGTGGAGACCGGCTCGACCGACAGCCCCATCCTGGCGGCGACGTGGGCCTCGACCCGCGGATCGATGTTGGCGAAGGTGCCGACCGCGCCCGAGATGGCGCAGGTGGCAATGTCGGCTCGCGCCGCCTGGAGCCGCGCCTTGTTGCGGCTGAACTCGGCATAGGCCTCGGCCAGCTTGAGACCGAACGTGACCGGCTCGGCATGGATGCCGTGGCTGCGGCCGATCGTCGGGGTCAGCCTGTGCTCGAACGCACGCCGCTTCAGCACCTCCAGCAGCCGGTCGATGTCGGCGAGCAGGATGTCGCTCGCGCGCGCCAGCTGGACTGCCAGGCAGGTGTCCAGCACGTCGGACGAGGTCATGCCCTGGTGCATGAAGCGCGCCTCGTCGCCGACCTGCTCGGCCACCCAGGTCAGGAAGGCGATGACGTCGTGCTTGGTCACCGCCTCGATCGCGTCGATCGCGGCAACGTCGATCTTCGGATCGGTCGCCCACCAGTCCCACAGAGCGCGCGCGGCGCTCTTGGGCACCACGCCGAGCTCGCCCAGCGCCTCGGTGGCGTGCGCCTCGATCTCGAACCAGATGCGGTAGCGGCTCTCGGGTTCCCAGATGGCAACCATCTCGGGACGCGAATAACGGGGGACCATGGCAGGACCTTAGATGTCAGGATTCCGCCCGCGGGTAGCAGGGGAGGGATCGGGTTTCAACGCGAGGTCACATCAGCCCCAGCGCCCGCAGGCTCGCGTGGCTGCCGGCGCCGACCACGACATGGTCGTGCACCTGGATGCCGAACGACTTCAGCGCCCCGACGATCTCCCTGGTCAGCGCGATATCCTGGCGCGAGGGCGCAGGGTCGCCGCTCGGGTGATTGTGGACGAGGATGATCGCGGCCGATCCCAGCTCCAGCGCGCGCCGTGCGACCTCGCGGACGTAGATCGCCGCCTGATCGATCGAGCCTTCCGAAACGAGCTCGTCGCGGATCAGGACATTGCGCGCGTTCAGGTGCAGCACGCGCGCCGCCTCGGTCATGCGATGCCCCATGTCGGCGCGCAGATAGTCGAGCAGCGCCTGCCAGCTGCCGAGCACCGGCCGGGCGGCGACCTCGCCCCTGAGCAGCCGGACGGCCGAAGCCTGCGCGATCTTGATGGCGCCGATCGCGCCTTCGCCCAGGCCGGCGCGCGCCAGCGATTCGGCGTCGGCGGAGAAGACCGCGCCCAGGCTGCCGAACTCGGCCAGCAGCGCCCGCGCCTGCGGCTTGGTGTCCCGCCGCGGAATGGCGAGCGCGAGCAGATACTCGATCAGCTCATGGTCGAGCAGCGCATCCGAACCACCCTCGATCAATCGCCGGCGTAGGCGGGCGCGGTGGCCGGACGTGTCGTTTGCGGGATCCGTGTCGGTCATTTGTTTTCGCGTGCTGCCC
>CAXTUG010000069.1:0-12360 GCA_964247375.1 uncultured Sphingomonadaceae bacterium | reverse complement strand
CCCCGTCGCGGTCGATCGTGAACAGCCAGGGCTCGCTCGGCAAGCGGAAATCCCGCACCTGCGGCCGCACTCCTCGGCCCGGATCGTTTTCGTTGTAGATCTCCATGTGGATGAAGGCAGCCTCGTCTCCGTATTTCTCCTTCGCCTGCGATTCGGTGAGGCCGACGCCGGCGATCGGCGGGTGGCTGAACACCGCGCTCGGGATGCAATCGTAATCGATGCGGTGCGGCTTGTTGCCGAACACGGTATCCGCGAACGCCTGCCCCTCGCGCCAGGCGCGGGTCTCGCCGCCGACCCGAAAGTGGCATCCCGGCGGCACGATCAGCGGCAGGTGGACGATCGCACGGGCGTTGGTGACCCCGGTGTGCGGCGGAATATGCGCGCGCGGCGCCAGGATCGAGAAGAACACGGTCGGCATCCGACCCGGCAGATGCGCCAGCGGCAACGTCTCGATCAGCGCCGCCGTCTGCGGGAAGCGGGTACAGACGGCCTCGTCGCGGCGGCCGTGCCGCCACAGGTGCAGCGTGCTCCAGTCCAGATTGTTGTCGAGCGGCGTCCAGACATTGTCGGGCGTGCCCGGCGGCAGGCTGACATAGGGTTCGAAGCCCTGCCGACCGCCGTGCAGCGCCGCCTCCAGCTCGGTGCGGATCACGGCCGTGGCCGCGTTCAGCGTCTCGAACCAGGGAAACAGCGTCTCGTCGAAATACTCGTCGGCGGGCAGGAACGGGATGTGCAGCCCCGAACACTGGTTGAGATAGATGGCGCGTCGCCCGAACATATGATCGACGGCGGCGTCGATGCGACGACGCTGCCGAGGCGCGGTCGCGGTGCGCCGCTGCGCCATGGCGTCGCCGACGCGACGGCTAAGTGCCGCAGTTTCCGCCGCCACGACGCTGCGACCGCGCTCGACCGCTGCCCGCGCGTCAGCCGGAACCTGATCCATCGCGCCGGCGATCGCCACGACGGCCCGCCATCGCTCCGCCGCATCCCGGTCGTCACCGACCCGCTCGGCATGCTCGGCCAATCGGACATTGACGATCAGCGCGTGCGGTTCGATGTCTGCGGCGCGCAGCAGCGCCGTCTTCTCCGCCGCCTCGTCGTTCGCCAAGCGGGCGGCCTTGGCGTAGTTCAGCCACAGCACCATCGCGCCCGGCTCGCGCTCGGCAGCGCGGCGGAACAGGTCGGCGGCGTCCGCCGACCGGTTTTCCTGCAGCGCCAGCGTCGCCAGACCGTTGAGCGCCACCGGATGCTCAGGCGCGTGTCGCAGCGCCTCCCGCCAATGCCCCTGCGCCACTTGCGGCCGGCCGGTGCGCATCGCATCCGCCGCCGCATGGAGTAGTTGCGCCGCTGCCTGTTCCGATCGCATGGTTGCCTGCATTCGGTCATGTTACCGGCAGCGGCGATGTCGGGCAAACGGGAGTGAACAGGTTCTGATGAGCGACGATCCCGTTCGGACGATCGCGCGCGATCCCGCGTGGCTGGCGCATCGCTTCGATCCGGAGCACGATGCCGTCCACTTCGTGCATGTTCCGCGCGAGGCGCATCGCCGCGCCACGTTTCTGACCGATCAGCATCTCGCCCCCGATCGGCCGCCCGTTGTGATCGAGCGGGCGAGGGCCGTCGCCGCTGCCAAGGACGCCGCCGGGCCGCTGCACTTCGTGTTCCACTCGGCCTTCTGCTGCTCGACGCTCGTGGCGCGCGCGCTCGACCGGCCCGGATGGGCGATGGGCTTGAAGGAACCGGTGATCCTCAACGACATCGTCGGCTGGCGCCGCCGCGGCGCGACGCCGCCGCAACTGCGCTCCGCCATCGACGATGCCCTCACCTTGCTGGCGCGGCCGTTCGGCCCGGACGAGACGGTGATCGTCAAGCCGTCCAACGTCGTGAACGGATTGGCCGTGACGATGATGGACGTGCGCCCCGATGCGCGCGCATTGCTGATGTACGCACCTCTTCCCGACTTCCTGGCGTCGATCGCGAAGAAGGGCCTGGATGGACGGCTGTTCGCGCGCGAACTGTTCCTCAACCAGCTGAAGGACGGGATGGTCCGGCTCGGCTTCGACCAGGACCAGCTGTTCGGCCAGTCCGACCTGCAGATCGCCGCATTGGGCTGGCTGGTTCAGATGCAGCTGTTCGGTGCCATGGTGCACCGCTTCGGCGCCGGTCGGGTCCGTACCGTCTCCAGCGACGTGCTGCTGGCGGATCCACGCCGCACCACGAAGGAACTGGCCGCCTTGTTCGGACTGAAGGCGGCCTCCGCCACGATCGATGCGGTTGCAAACGGGCCGGGCTTTACCACCCACTCCAAGGATGGCGCACCCTTCAGCGCACAGGCACGATCGGACGAATATGCCGAAGCCGCCAATCGTCACGCCGATGAGATCGAAAAGGTTTTAACGTGGACAAGAGCTGTAGCGGAACAGGCACGGATCAGTCTCAAGCCCGGGCCGCCGCTCCTGCCGTAGCTGCAAATTAACCCACTTCCAGCTTTCGCAGGAGAGGAGAAACCCTCGCCGCGGGCGGTATAGGTGAGGATCTTTTCTCCGGTAGCGCCGGCCAAGAAGAAGGTCGTTTAACCTCTCCAGCAAGAGCGTGAGAGGAACCAAAATTGGCGTCTCTCTTTAGTTCATCGACCCAAAATCTACAAACGAAAAGGGCGGACCCAAAGGCCCGCCCCGAAAAATAATCTAAAACGTCGGATCAAAACTTAACATGCGCCGACACCGCGAACCGGCGACCCAGCGGATCGTAGGTCGATGGATAGGTGTTGCCGCTATTGAAGGCGGTTGACCCGATATTATAGCCGACAATCGGTGGCTTCTTATTAGCCAGATTGTACACCGTAGCGGTCAGGTCAAAATTCTCGGTCACGCCGGCACGAACCGTGAAGTCAAGATAGTTGAACGCCTTAATCCGCCCGAAGTTGTATTTGCCAGTAAGTCCGGTCGACGGATCGAGCACGTTATTAAACGGAACGGTATCCAGGTCTTCCGGATCGATCGCCGCCGGCTCATATTTCATATGGCTGATGTGGCGCCAATTGAGCGACAGGTCGATGTCCTTCACTGTCACTGTCGTACGCTGAGTCCAGCTAAACTTGGGCTGCAGCGACCCCGGAGAAGCAGAATCGGTCGCAGAACAGTTAACAGAGTAATAGCCTACGCATTCGCGATTAATCGACTTTTTGGGAAACTGCGGTGAAATGTACGCGATCGCCTGGAACTTGTTTTCACGAGTATAATTACCGTTAAACGATAGGTTGATCTTAGTATCGGCGTTGAACTTGTATGTGTAATTCGCCGTCAGATCGAAACCGCTGGTCTTGATCTTACCATTGTTGGACAGACCGCCGAGCAGGCCCGGAGTTGATGCCGGATCGCCGTCCAGCTGCCCCGTATTCGGATCACGCCGGATCACCGTGCAAGCCACACTTGCAGGATCAGGATTGTCAAAGCAGGCGTCGATCAGGTCTTGCGGAGTCGGCGTCGTAATAGCTCGCGCAATCTTGATGTTATAATAATCAATCGTCACGGTCAGACCGGACACGAAGGTCGGCTGCAGCACGACGCCCAGCGTGTAGCTGTTCGACTTTTCTGGCGTCAGGTTCGGGTTGCCTCCGGACGTGAGATTTGCCTGACCCGCAGTCGGGTCTTCGATCGACCCAATCGTGAACGCCGGTGCACCCTGCGCCAAGCACACTGCCCGCACCTGCGCGTTGGCGACCGGCTTGTTACCCGAGCACGGATCAGTCGAGAGGTTGGTTAGGCCAGTCGAGACCGGCTGAAACAGTTCGAAAATGTTCGGTGCACGGACAGCGTGCTGATAGTTGCCGCGGAACTTGATGTCGCGTACCGGCTGCCAGTTCAGGCCTGCCTTCCAAGTAGTGGTGCTGAACTTTGGCTTGCCCGGTGTATCGACAGTGTAGTGCGAATTACGAACGCCAGCCTGGATGTCCAGCAGCTTGAAGAACGGCTTATCTTGAACAATCGGAAGGTCGAGTTCGCCGAAGCCTTCATAGACATAATATTCACCGCTGGCATCCGGCGTAGCGCCGCCCGAACCACCAATGTCGCCCGACTTAGTCAGCTGATCCGATGTCACGCTCGCCTTGTAATCGCGGTACTCGCCACCGACCGCAAAGCTGATCGCATCACCCGCCCAAGGCGAGGTGAACGGAATCTCACCGGTGATCTGACCATGCACCTGGCCAAGCGAGGTGTTCGTCGAAACCGATGCATTCGCCGTCAGGTAGGACAGTTGCGCCGGCGTGATCGAACCGGCGCCACCAAAGATATTGACCGGAACGCATCCGGCATTACCGCTGAGGCATGTATTGGCGTTAGTGGCCAGCAGCGCGTCCTCAAAGCGCGAATTGAGCGTATTGCCTTGGATGATTTGCAGCGAGTCGCTCTCGCCGTAGCTGCCATTCACGTCGAAGTGAATTTTGTCGCTTAAGTCACCCCGGAACCCCGCACGGTAATCGAAAACATTGGTCCGGAAGGTGGTTACACGCGGACCTGCCTCAATTGCCCGACGGCCCAGCGTCGTGCGAAAGGTAAGATAGTTAGGGTCGGACGGGTTCGTCGCCACGGATGCTGCCGTGCACTGCGCCGCCGTCAAGCCACCGCCGGCGCAGATCTGGTTACGCGCTGCGGTCGGCAGATAAGGATTGCTGAAAGGAATAACAACCGGAAGGCCGAATGCACCGGATTCCGCCAAAATCTGCGTCACCGAGTTCTTCGAATAGAGGCCGCGGGTATAGACCGTCAGACTGTCACTTAGATCGAAGTGCGCCGCACCATATATGTTATAGCGCTTAAACGGCGTCTGGAAGATATTCAGCGGGTTGAAGTTGTAAGGCTGCGTAAAAGCATCCAGCGAACCTGCCGTCGGATTGACCTGCTTCGACCCGGTATAGGCCGGCGTGACGGTGCCGTCGCGATTTAATATGGTCGCACCGACCAGACGTGACGGGAATGTAGTCCCCGATCCGGCAGCGGCACCGGAAAAGGAATCGATCGCATAAAAGGAGAAATTGCGGTCACCCTGATAAACCGGGGAGGCCTGCTGATAGCCGACGGACAGAACCGCGTTGCCCTTGTCGTCCGCAAAGTTGCCGCCGATCGTCACGTCGGCACGGAAAGTGTTGCCGTCGCCCTTGCCGGTAATCCCCTTGGTGGCAGTCGCATCGATGCCCGCGAAGTCGCTGCGCGTAATAAAGTTGATCACACCCGAAATGGCGTCTGCGCCATAGGTGGTTGACGCGCCGCCGGTCAGCACGTCCGTGCGCTCGATCAATGCGAGGGGAATATTGTCGAGGTCGGTCACACCGCGCAAGTCGAACGGCACGAGGCGCTGACCATCAAGCAGAACAAGGTTGCGGTTGGAACCGAGTCCCCGCAGGTTGACGGTATTAGCGCCGTTGGAGCCGTTGTTGACCTGCTGGCCGAGACCGGCGACAGCGCCCGGAATGTCGCGCAGCAGTTGCTCGGCATTGACCTGCTGGCGCAAGGCGATTTCGTTCTGTCCAATCACCGTCACCGGCGCAACGCTGGTAAGATTCGGGTTGCGGATCAGCGAGCCGGTGACGACGATCTCATCGGTGGAGGTCGGCGCGGTCGGTGCGGATTCCTGGGTCTGCGTGCCGGGTTCCGGCGCATTGCTGCCGGCGACAGGCGGATTGGTCGGCGACGCATCCTGCGCCAGAACCGGAGAAGCCAAAGCGGCGGCACCGACCAGCAATGTGGAGGTCAGCAAATGCCGGCGGAAGGAATGCGACATCGAGTAGTCCCCTTGTTCGGCTGGCATCCCGCGGATGCACGCAGCCACAGTTCCGGCCCACCCGGACCGGCTCATGGCGCTAGCTAAGCGAGGGAGGGCGCGATCCTCAAAGGATTTCCGCGTTGCGTCACGCCTTTAACCCTTTAGTGTCGCAACTCTGCAACAATGCGGCGGCCAGACCGCGCATCTGTCCGGCCGCGGTCAGCGGACGGCCAGCCTACGGGAGCTCTCATGCGGCTTTTTTTCTGCCTTTTTTCCTTTCTGATGATGCAGATAGCGGCAACGGATACGACCGCCGCAGTGGGTGCGCCTGCACCGGCAAATGCTGTGGCAAAAGTGACAGAGTGCAGGAATGTTGCGTCAGATGCGGCGCGACTTTCCTGTTATGATCAAGCAGTGGCGGCTTTGGACAATGCTGTGTCGCACCACGATTTGACCGTGATCGACAAAGAGGACGTCCACCGTGCCCGCCGCTCGCTGTTCGGCCTCACGATGCCCAACCTGACTGTCTTCGGCATCGGCAACAAGCAGGATGAGGCGCACACCCCCGATCTCGTCATGCTCGACACGACCGTGCGGACGGTGCGGCTAGTCTCCTATGGCAAGTGGGACATGGAGACAGAGGAGCATGCCGTCTGGCGCAACGTCGACCTGCTCGACTCCGCGCCCAAGGCGGGCGAGAAGATGCACCTCAAGAAGGGCGTGCTCGGCAGCTATTTTCTCAAGCTGGGTTCCGATCGTCCTGTAAAAGCAGAGCGGATACGCTGACATCTTTTGATGCCGCGCCTCCCAATAGATGCTAACTAGCGCATATCGCCGAGATCAAGAGGTTTCCGGCGGATCCACCTCGATGCCAGGAGCTTTTCACCAGCAATAACGGGTCGACCGGCATGCCGGGCCCGCATGTCAGGTTGGCCATCTTCCTGCACGTTGGCAAAGATGATTGCATCGCCGACTGCTCCCTTCCACTTCAAGCCGGCCGACAGAAATTCGGTTTCGCCACCGCTGAATTCGCTGTTGAGCAATACCAATGTGGTGAGCACCCGCTGATTGTCTCCGGAAGGCAGCACGTCGAGGTGCGGCTTAAATTCCTGTCCCCGCCGATAACGCAGGATTTGCAGCGGCTCACCCTGCCGTACGTCGGTGCCGGAAGCTGCGGCGATGCGGCGGTTGAGCGCGTGGATCACCGGGTCTTCAAGCGCGAGAGCGAAGCCTGCGACATCCGATGATCGAACCGGATCGCGGATTGGCACGCCGGATCGCGGATCGATGACTACCGACGGCTCGAATAATGGACCGGCAACCGCTATTAGATATTCGCATTCCCGAGCAGTAAACAGCCGGCGAAACAAACGGATTTGCGGCGCGGCGGACAAAGGTTCCGCTTCCGGCATTTTCGTCGGCTTACCATCATCGGCGAGCGCCATTGCTTCGATTACCGTCAATTGATGTGCAGCATGACGGTCGCGACTCGACCAGTCGCGGAGAAGCGCCAATGCCTCCTGCCAATCAGCGGGAGCGCCAGTGCCGTTCGCAACAAAAGCCAAGTACACCGACCTGGCACGATCATGACCACGCTCTGCCGCCTGCTGAAACGCGCGCCTCGCCTCGCTCAGCCGCCGGCTGACGTAGCGGCCTGACAACAGCCAGAGGCCCTGCACAAAGTCTGCCTCGGCAACGCCATCTCTGCTCTTGGCCTGAAGCAGGCGCACGGCCTCTGCCACGCGTCCGCCCGCAGCCATCCTCTCGACGATGTCTCCAATATTATCGCTGTTCATGAGAGTAAGGGACCGAGTCAGGCTCGGCCCCTCCTACCTCAGAACTTTGCCACAACGCCTGTGTACAGATAGCGTCCGCGAACATCGTAAATACCGCTGCCATCACCGATACCGGTAAGACCATAAGGCGGCTTCTTGTCGGCGACATTGTCAGCACCGACGTATATCTCGAAGCGATCGCTTACATCATACGCCACCCGCACGTTATGGTAGAATACGGACGGATAGTACTTGCGGCTGTAATAGTCCGCATTCTGCGGATCACGACCTTGGAAGCTGTAGAAATCTTCATACCCGCCTCCGGTTGGCGGTACGCTGGTGATCATGTGGCTCAGGAAGCGCATCTCATAGCTGAGCGTAAGCTTATCGCGTCGCAAGTCCGTAGTCCAATTAAAAGAATCCTTCGGATCACCCAGCTCGCTCAACAGGCGGTCACCGTAATTTGGATCTGTCGGATCGAGGAAGTCCGTTCGCTCAAGGACGTGGGTATAGTCCAGCTTCGTCGAAATCTCACCGAAGCCAAAGTTATGATGATACGACGCGCTCACGTCGATGCCGCGCGCCTTTAGCTTGGCGAAGTTGAGCGACGAGGCCAGCAGACTTCCTTCGAGGATTTGAAACGGGACCTCTCCGTTCGGACCGCCATTCGCACCTGCACGCTGGAACAGGCTGCAGAACGGGTTGCTGAGCGAAGCCGAGTCGTAGCATTGATTAGCGATCGTCTGCTCATCCAGCGAAGAGATTACGTCCTTAACCTTGATGTTGTAGTAATCGACTGAGATGTTCAGGCCTGGCACCCAGTGTGGCGTGATCACCGTACCAATCGTGTAAGAGTTTGAAGTCTCCGACTTCAGGTTCGGATTACCGCCGCTCCGTGTTTGAAGTGACTGAACATAGACGAAGTCATACCCGGCAGGCGCGCCCGCTGCCGTACAATTGGCTGCACGGTTCTGCGTGCCCGTCGCAATGTTGCGGGCCGAGCAGGGATCGACGAAGCCAGGTGCGAAATTCTGTCCTTGAGCAGAATATAGCTCACCCAGATTAGGCGCCCTAATAGAGTGCGAGTAGCTGCCGCGCAGCAATATGTCTTGTATCGGACGGTATTGAACATTGCCGTCGTAAGCAAATACACTACCCGCCGAACCGCGATAATCGGCATAACGGCCTGCACCGCTGATCGTCAGCTCGCGGATCAACGGAATATCCTTGAGCAACGGCACACGCAATTCGCCGAAAACTTCCTTTACCTCAAAAGCCGGAGACGAGAAGGTCGGCAGCGCATTGTAAAAGGTATAGCCATTCTGAACCAGCGGATCAGCCGTGAAGTGATTTGTTTCCCGCCTATATTCTGCACCCAATGCAACTCCGACCGGCCCGCCCGGCAGCGAGAACCACTTGCTTGAATCGCCCGTCAGCGTGGCGTCGGCAACGGTCTGCGTGATCTTACCATGCGATACCGTGTCCTGGATCACATAGTTTTTCGCCGCTTGGCTGACATTACCCTGCCCGAAGAGGTTGATCGGCACGCAAGCTGCAATATCGGCATCTAGCACGGCCTGGTTGGGCGTGTTACCGTAATCGATTGCATTCGTACCGCCATCGATCTGTGCGCGGCAGACGATCTGACCAGACGGAGAGCGAACTGCGTCGATCGCGAGCAGGTAACGCTGAACATTCAGGTTGCCCTGAACGCGCGTCGACTCCTTGAATACGCCGTAATTGCCCGACACTTCATAATGCCAGCTGTCGTCAAGATCACCCTTGATCCCGCCGACGATGCGGAAGGTGTTGCGCTTAGATGCCTCGTTGCGAAGGCCTAGATCGACCAGATTTTCACGCAGCGCGAAGCGCGTATCGCCGCCGATACTAGCCGGGCTGCGCCCCGATGCAATCAGTTGCGACGTAATAAGGCTCCGTGCCTGGCTGGTCAGGAAAGGATTGTCGAGCCGGAACTGCTCCGCGACACCAACGCCGAAGGTCGTGCCCTGCGTGAACGCCGGGCCGCTCGTCCCACCGGTGGTCGTCACGTGCGCGTAGGTTGCCTCGATAAAGGGAGCGAAGGCGCTGGACAATTCGTAATGCCCGACGATGTTGGCCGTATAACGATCTTCACGAGGCTGTAGGACAATGATCCTGCCCTCGCGGTTAGTGCTGCCGTTACCGCCATTGAAGTTGCCGTTCGGCGCGATACCGATGCGCTGACCGGTTTGCGGAACGAGCGTCCCATCCCGGTTGAAGAGAAAAGTACAGTTGAAAGCAGCATTGCTGGTATCGCGCCCGCAAGCGCCGGTCGGACTGGCAAAACTGACGAGGCCGCCCAGCGCGAGCGTGGCACTGCGAATGTCCTTATAGAATGTTCGGTCGGGCACCCCATCGCTGCCATTGGGTGAGCCCGCCGGATCGGTGTCGGTGACGACGAAGTTCTGAACATTGCGCAGGTTGCGCCGGTCTGACGCATAATAATCGGATTGGTGAGCATATTCCAAGTTGACCGCGATGTTGCCACGGTCCTCGCTGAAATTCTTGCCGAACAGCACGCTGCCATACTGAGCTCCGGCATCGGCGTGCGTGCTAATGCCGCTCTGACCGCGCACCTGGATGCCGTCATAATGGTCCTTCAAAATGAAATTGACCACGCCTGCGATCGCGTCCGAACCGTAGACCGCCGATTCACCGCCAGTTACGACATCGACCCGATCCACCAGATCGGTTGGAATGGTGTTGATGTCTACCGCTACGCCGGAATTCAGAATGTCGCCCCCGACGTGACGCCGGCCGTTCACCAAGACGAGTGTGCGCTGCGTGCCGAGGCCGCGAAGGTCCAGCAGGTTGAGCCCGGCCGTGCCGAGAAATCGGGTCGAGTTAGATGTGCTGAATGTCGAGCGGATTGACGGGAGGTCATTCAACTGGTCACCGATCGAAACCGATCCGGTGTGAAAAAATTGTTCGCCCGATACCGAGGTGATCGGGACTGCGGACGCCAGGTTGGGAGATGCAATGCGTGAACCTGTAACGATGACTTCCTGAGAATCGCCCTCCTGCGCGGCGGGCGGCGGTGTGATCGCGCCAGCAGCGGCCTTCTGCTGCGCTTCTGCCTCAGGCGGGCACTGATCAGGCGTACTGCTGCTGCATGCTTGTGTCGCCGGCGTAGAAGGCGCTGTCTGGGCAGCGACTGGTACGGCGAAGAGAATGGCCAGCCCAACTGCGGTGGAAGCTGTCGATGCGCAAAGCGCCGTACGGACCCGAACAGAATGCACGCTCATCCAAAACCCCTTTTTTCTACAGCGGATGCCTTCAACTGAAGACCTTCTGCGTTTGCGCGACCTACCGGCTAAGCCGTGTACGGTGCATGTGAGGGAAGGATGCTGACCCGCTCGCTGCCTGTAAACCCTGGGTTAAGATTTGACTGCCTTCATAGAGAAGATCGAGGAACTATGTTACAAAATTACCACATAACAGTAAGTTAGCGGTGTACTACTGCCTATGTGTGAATGGGATCCCGGCGTGGTGAACGCGGGATTTCATAGAAGCAGACGAATGAAGGAGTGTTTGAATAAATCGCTGCTCGAGCGCGCAACGCATCGCACGCGCAAAGGTTTCATCCTCCCGGCATCGGCCCCGCCACCAGCAGCGGATCGATCCGCACTCCATCCCAGGTCATGCCCCAGTGCAGGTGCGGGCCGGTGGCGCGGCCGGTTCTGCCGATCAGGCCGATCGGCTCGCCGCGGGCGACGCGGTCGCCGGTCCTCACGTCGATCCGCTGCAGGTGCATCAGTGCGCTGACCAGGCCGAAGCCGTGATCGATCATCACCAGATTGCCTTCCAGGCTGAACGGATGGTCGGTCGCCAGCACCACCACGCCGTCGGCCGGCGCGCGTGCCGGCGTGCCCTCCAGCACCGGACCGCCGGCGACCCGCGCGATGTCCAGCCCGCTGTGGGGTGTCCCGGCAACTCCGCCGGCATAGATACGCTGCGACCCGAACAGGGTGCTGATCCGGCCGATCGCCGGCCAGTCGAACCGCCCGCGCCAGCCGTTGCTGTCGGCGTTCGTCGCGCGCGCCGCCTCGATCTGCGCGGTCTCCGCGGCACGGATCGCCTGATATTCGGGGCTCGGGCTGGTGCCCTGCGCCAGCGTCGCGCGCGATGGCCGAGCTGTCCCACGCGCGCGGTGCCACGGTCAGCGGCAGGCGCAGCAGGCGGCCGTCCTGCATCCGCGCCTCCAGCACCGATGCGGCGGCGGCGTCGCGACCGAAGCCGATGATGAAACGGCCGTCGCTCGCGAACCGCACCGGCCTGCCGTCCAGCAGCAGCAACGCCACGCCGGCCGGCGCCGTGCCGGTCAGCAGCGCACCCTGCTGCGCCGTCTCCCACAGGCCGAACATGGCGGGTTCCACGATGATCGGCGGCGGGGGCACGACCGGCTGGCCCACCGGCGGCGGCGTGGTCGCGGGTCCGGGTGCCACCGGCCGCGGGATGCAGCCGCCGAGCGCCAGCAATGCGAGCAGCGCGGCTATGCGCCTCAACCCTCGGCCTCCGCCTCGGTCGCGAGCGCGGCGGTGGCATAGGCCTCCTGCCGCGCGACGCTCCAGTAGCGCAGGTCCTCCAGCGAGATCGGCACGCCCGATCGCGCGCACGGCACGTAGTCGCCGGCCACCAGCACGCGGAAGCTGTTGGCCATGTAGTGGAGCTTGGCAGCCCTGCCCTGCGCCATGAGCATTTCGGTCGGATCCTTCATCGCTACAGCAGCTTCGGCTGCTCCGCTCGGGTCCGTTCCATAGCAGGGCGGCTCGCGCCCTCAACC
>CAXTUG010000068.1:1151-12533 GCA_964247375.1 uncultured Sphingomonadaceae bacterium | reverse complement strand
CGGCAGCAGCGGGGGGCGGCGGAACGCCACCACCATCGCCTCCTCCACCGTCGTGAGGACGGTGGAATGAATGGCCTTCGGACCCATCGGAGTATCGGCGGCGTACGTTCGCTTGCGCCACTTCTGCACGGTGGTCGGGCTGATCCCGTAGCGGCCGGCGAGCGCCCTTACGCTCGCTTCACTCCGCTGTATCGCTAGCCTTCCCCGACGAAGGCCGGGGTACTGCCTCAGTCGTCCGGGCGCTGCCGTGTAGAACCTGGCCCATAGCTCCTCCCGCTAAGCATGCTGGTCAAGCGTACCACCACACTGCGGGATCAAACACCTAAGGTACTACCTGTAGCTCCGGGCGCAGTTTATCCGGCTGGGTCTGGCATTTACCAAGGAACCTATTTGTAAGATTGCCGCTTTCGTTGCGCCGGGAAAGATGTATGTTGGCAGCTATCTTTGAACAGGCATAAGTTACTCTCAGCCAAAAGCTACACTTTTGATCTGTGATCATGAATTTGGGCTGTCGCGTTGCACGTCCATAAGCAGCATGGCGAGGGGGTCAGTCTGTTCATTACAGAGCGGATCGGTCCCCTTGCTGTAGCTGGGATCATGTCGGTGTCTTTACATATCTGAACGCTTACGCTGCAAGTGGATCTCGCTGTCGAACGCTTAGCTGAGCAACTCGGTAGGCTGCTATGCCCTATCATTCCGGCCACTTAGCCAGCTGAGCCCAGCCGCTACTACAAGCGTCGCGATCCCGTAGGTCAACTTCGTCCTGCGCCTGAAGAACCCCAGGCCGACCACCGCAACGCCGGTGGAGAACATCCCCGCCCTCCGAGCGTCGATCACGCCGCTGAGACGAGACGCCGCCAGCGCAGCTCCATAGTTCACGGCGGCCGAAGGCTCGGCCTGCACCGGCATCGTGTTTGGACCGGCCAGCGTCGGCTCGTTTCGGCGATCGGGTTTGCCATCGCCGGCAACGTGATCCGCAACCCACGCGCCCCGCTTGCCCACCGGCGCGTCTGCACCGCTCGTCGTATCCTTGGCGGTCTGATGTTCCAGTTCCGCGTTGAGCTCGGCGCCGAACAGCAGGATGTAGCTTGAGAGATAGAGCCACGTCAGCAGCACCACCACCGCTCCGAGCGAACCGTAGGTGGCGTTGTAGTTGCCGAAATTCGCGACATAGATGCCGAACCCGATCGTCAGCACCATCCAGAGCAGCGCCGCGAGCACGGAGCCGGGCGTCAGCCACACCCATCGCGGCTGCTCGCGCGAGGGTCCGTAGCGGTAGAGCGTGGCCGCGCCGGCGGCGCCGGTCAGCACCAGCGCGACGTAGGAGAGCAGCTTGCCCACAATCAGGAGAGCATCGGGCGCGGTCGGCAGCAGATCCTCAAGGTGACCCAGGGCGGCGATGGCGATGACGGCGAGAATGGCGACGAGAACGCCCGCCGCGGTGATCCCGAGCGCGAGGAGGTTGACGGCGATGAAGCCGCGCTTCTCCTTCTCCTCATAGGCGATGTTGAGCGCCGTTATGATCGACCCGGCGGCACCGCGCGCGCCGAACACAGCCAGCGCAAGTGCGAGCAGCAGGCCGAAGCCCTTCTTGCCGCCCGACGTCTGGACGACGTTCATCAGTTGCTCGCCGACGAGCTTGGCGGCATCCGCCGGCATCACCGAGGTGAGCGCCTGCATGTTGCGGATCACCGTCTGCGGATCTGCGATCAGGCCATAGCTCAGCACGATCGCGCCGAGCAGCGGCACGAGCGCGAGGAAGCCGTAGAAGGCCACGCCCGCGGCAACGAGGCCGACATTGTCGTCGCCGGCCTCGCTCCAGGTGCGGACGAGCACATCTTTCCAGCCCTGAAGCGGCATCGCCCAGGGGCTGACCGCGTCTCGGCCGCGGGCATCGGCAGTGCCCGGCGTGTCAGTCACGCAGGTCAGCCGGAACCTTGCCACCGTTAGCCGCGAGCTTCGCCATTACCGCCTTGTGCAGCGCGATATTCTCCTCCGCGGAACCATCGGCCCCGACGTGAATGTCGAGCTCGTTCGCCAGTTCCTTTCGCGCGGCCAGGCTCGAGTCCATGTCGAGCAAGGTCAGCAGGTCGACGATCGAGGTCTTCCAGTTGGACGGCCGACCCTTCTGTGCCGCGATCTGGCCGAGGATGGCTTCGACGTCGACCGGCTGCACCGGAGCAGGCGCCGCGGTCGGCGCCGACGCGGGCGTTGCAGCAGTGGGGTGCGGAGATGCTGCGGGGGCAGCAGGCGCTTGCGCCGGCGCTGCCTGCCCGTGATGAAAGATCTTGTTCATGATCGTACCGAAAATGCTCATCGGGCTAGCTCCGTGATGTTCAAGCGAGGAGGCGACGCATGTCTTCGACGATCCGATCTACGGCAGAGGGGCCGCCGGCAATGCCGACGGCCCCTGCATGTTGCGCGCTTTGTCAGCGTCGATCGGGCACGTAGGAACGGTAGCGCGTCCCTCCGACTTCGGTCTCGCGGCTGGCGTACAGGATTCCCTCGTCGGCATCGTTCAGATCATCCGCCGGCGCGGTGTAATCCCAGCCCTCCGAGCGCCACTGCTGCGAGCGGGCGTCGAGGTCGACGGAGTTTGCGCCGTCCAGCGCCCTCACCGCCGCCGGCGTCTTGTCGTCGTCGACATCAGCGGTCAGCAGAAACCCGCCGCGACGAATTCCCTCCTCGTAAGCGTGCCGGTCCTCGTGAGGAACGAATGCGTTCTTGATGGACGCCCACAATCCTTTGTCCTTGCCGGTCGAGTAGGCACCCGCCGTCTTGTGGGTGGTCTGATCGTGGACGTTCACATGACTGGCGTCGATGCCGGCCTGGCGGAGCCGCTCGGCGCCGGCATCGGCGTCGGCCCGGGTGTCGAACAGGGCGGTGATGGTGCGTGACATAGCTGTTTCCTCTCGTTGGACGATTATCGCTGGGTGACGACGAGTTCGGTTCGCCGGTTCTCGGCGCGGCCCGACGCGGTCGCATTGGTATCGACCGGATCGGTGTCGCCTCCGGTGGTGGTCTCGATGCGGCCAGCGTCGATGCCCTGAGCGACAAGTGCGGCCTTAACGCTGTCGGCGCGCGCCTTGCCAAGCGCGACGTTGCTAGCCTCGGAGCCGCGCGTGTCGGCATATCCGGCGATGCGGATGTGCGCGTTCGGATACTGCTTGAGCGTGGCGGCGACCGCATCGACGTCAGCCTGATCGGCCGGCCTGATGTCGCTCTTCGCCGTATCGAAGTTGAGCTTCTCGAACGTGAAGGTTCGCGGCGTCGGCTCGGCGCCGGCGAGATAGCCGCCCAGCGCCGACGTTCCAGCAAGCGCGGCGGACTGCGGCGCGGTCGGGGTCTCGGCAACCACCGTGTTGTTCGCGGCGCTCGTGGTCGTCGGGCCGGTCGTCCCCCGGCCGTTGCAGCGGCTCAGGCCGAGCAGAAGCGCCAGGATGCCCAGCGCGAGCAGCAGCCACGCCAGCCAGTTGACCTTCTTCTTTTCAATATGGACGTGCCGGGGCGGCGCACCTTCGGTTCGCCTGCCGTCGTTATCAACCATCGTGTCTCTCCTGTTCGGGTGTATAGCCTGTCGTTCGAACGCACGAACTCGCGGCGAGTCTCGTTGATCCCTGCATCAATCCCCGACATGGGGATCGACGCATGGCCGTCCTCGTCAGCGGCGCTCAGCGAACCGCGCCGCGGCGGAACAGGTTGATGATCGCGAGCAGTATGATCGCGCCGACCAGCGATACCAGGATCGACTGGATGCTGATCACGCCGCTGGTGATCGGCGCGCCGCCGATGAGCGGCGTTACGATGAATCCGGCGAGCAGCGCGCCGACGATACCGACGACGATGTTCAGGAGGACGCCCTGCTGCCCGTCGGTCCGCATGATCATGCTGGCGACCCAGCCAATGAGGCCGCCGACGACGAGAAGAATGATGAGACCCATGTTGTCCTCCAATTTCGCGGAACCGTCGGCAGGAGTGTCGGCGCTTGCGCTTGGTTCGGATGCATCAACCCGGATCGCGCGCCCGCGTTCATTCGGCAGTGGCCGAGCGGGGTTGCACGTTGATGCTCCTGTCACTTCCGAATTGGTAGTTCTGACCAGGCTAAGTGGCGTGCCGAGGAACTGGGAGCCCTGGCGAGGCTTCTCGTCATATGGATGATCATCAGGCTAAAGGGCCGCCATCGCCGACGCTCCGCCATCTCGAGCAGCTGATGGCGGGGCTCACGGCAGGGGTGATCCTCGTCGACCCCGCGGGCGTCCTGATCGGCGCCAACGCCGCCGCCCTGCGGATGCACGGTGTCGCCAAGGCTGAGGAACTGGGCACGACCGCGGACGACTATTGCCAGCGTTTCTGCCTGCGCTACCGCAACCACCATCGCCTGGTCGCGCGCGAGTACCCGATCATGCGGATGCTCGCCGGCGAGAGCTTCCCCGATCTCGTGGTCGAGGTGGCGCCGACCGGCACCAACGAGCCGCGCTGGACACATGAGGTGCACGACGTCGTGATGGACGAGGACGGCGGCGACCCCGACTGCCTGGCGCTCGTCATCCAGGACGTGTCCGAACGCTACGACGCCGAAGCGCGGTTCGAGGCGATGTTCCAGGCGAACCCGGCGCCGGCGCTGATCCTTCGACTCTCCGACCAACGGTTTGTCCGCGTCAACGCCGGGTTTGCCGAACTGTGCGGCTGCTCACGCGACGCGATCGAGGGTAGACATCTGCGCGACTTCGACATTCTCGCCCGGACCGAGCGCCCGGCCCTCGTCGCCGAGCGGCTCGCGGCAGGGGCGACAATCCCGCAGGTCGAGGCCGAGCTGCCGCTCCCCGACGGATCGGAGCGGCTCGTCATCCTCGCCGCCCAGCCGATCGAGGTCGCCGACCAGCGCTGCCTGCTGTTCACCTTCGCCGACCTCGAGCCCAGGCGAAAGGCCGAGCATGCGCTGCGCTCGAGCGAGCATCGCTCGACGACCATGTTTCGACTGGCACCGGTCGCGATGGCAGTCACGTCGCTGACCGGGAACCATATCGTCGAGGTCAACGAGGCGTTCCTCCGCCTGAGCGGCCGGTCCGCGCATGACCTGGTCGGCAGAACGGTCGACGATTTCCAGCTGTGGAACGACGCCGCGCAGCGCCGCGCGATGGAAGAGGAGATCGAACGGCGCGGCGGGGTGCGCACCTGCGACGTCCGCATCCTTCCGAAGCATGGCGACCCGATCGACTGCCTTGTCTCGGCGGAAGCGATCGATGTGCGCGGCGAACGCTGCGTGCTCTGGCTCTATCAGGACGTAACCGCGCGCCGACACAGCGAGCTCGAACTGATCGAAGCCATCGAGGCGGTCATGAAGGACGCCAGCTGGTTCAGCCGCTCGATCATGGACAAGCTGGCGACGCTGCGCAATCCCGGCATTGCGGCGGCACCGGCGGCCTCCGAACTCAGCAGGCGCGAGCGCGAGGTGCTAGAGCTGATCTGCCAGGGACTTGACGACAAGGCGATCGCTGGTCGGCTGGACCTCACCGGAAACACCGTTCGCAACCATGTCTCACGCTTGTACGCGAAGATCGGCGTCAATCGTCGCAGCGCAGCCGTGATCTGGGCCAGGGAACGAGGCATCGGCGGACGCATTGCTTAGAACATCCGATCGTTAGATCGAGTCGTCGTTGCGCTCGCAATGCGACGTGGCGCTTCAGAACACTGTATGATCGCCGCGATCGACGTGAGTCTCGCCGCTGATCACCTGCGCGTAGAAAGCGAACAGCGTCTCGGATCCGGTCGACGGCGTAGCATCTGCGTCGTACTTCCCCGTGGCGGAATCCAGAACAAGCATCGACTCCGTGGCATAGTAGCGCCCGATGCGCGCGAGCTCGGCCTTCGCCGCGAGCGCGGAGGACAGTCGACCGAGCGTGCCGAGCAGGACGATGATCGTGTCCAGCAGCGCCAAGGGTACGTGCCTGTACCGGGGAGATCGCCCCAGCAGTGCGAAGATCCGTTCGCCCTGCTGCGCTGGCGTGATCGCCTCGCCGGGACCGCCGATCGGCAGGATACGGTTATGCCGCGTCTCGTCGGTCAGGCAATCGGCCAAGTAGTTGCCGAGATCGCCATCGCTGATCGGCTTGCATGCCGTCCGCCTGCCGTCGCCGAACAGCAGGTAGGGCTTGCCTCGCCTCACGCGATCGATCTGCCCCGCCAGTGATTTGAAGAAGGCGGTCGGCCTGACAATCGAATAGGTGAGGCCGGAATCGACAAGCGCCTGCTCGAACGCGAGCTTGGCATGCTGGAACGCCAGCCGGGGCTTCTGGACGCACATCGCCGAGAGAAGGACCATCTGCGGCACATTGGCGGCCTTGGCGATCCCGAGCACGCCGATATGAGCGTGGTAATCGATCGCCCAGGCGTCTCGGGCGGAGCCGGTGCGCGAGGCGAGGCACGAGACGATCGCATCGAAGCGCTCGCCGCAAATGCCATCGCAGGCAAGCGACGCAGGATCGGTGACGTCGCCGAACCGGATTACGGCCTCCGCCGGAAACTCGACGCCTCTGCCCGGACGCGCAGTGCCGCGCGTATCGGCGCGGGATCGTACCAGGCACACCACGTCGTGCCCGCGCTCGACGAGTGCCCGAACGGCGGCGCGGCCGATCGTGCCCGTCGCGCCAAGGACGAGTACCCGCCGCCGATGAGACGTGTCGAGGTCGGCTATAGCCATGTCACCGCGCAATCCGACACCTGCCCGTCGTCCCGATCGGTGTGGTCAGCCTCTGGCTTACTGGAAAGCGGCGGTCTCCGATAAGCGCGCAAATATGCCGATCAGTTCGGCTGCGCTTGCCGCCTCGATCGCGCCCCCGGCGACCTCCGCTGCCGACCAGAACAGCGACGGTGCTTCATCATCGAGCATCGCCCAATGCGGAAACATCCGCTGGCTCGCCGTAGCGGTCAGCAGCAATCGAACGTCGCTATGGCGATCGTCTGCCACGATCTTCGCATACAGCGCATCGATCGCGGGCGGGGGGCCTTCGATCAGTTGAAGATACAGGTCGTGGCGGCATATCAGCGCCCCGGTAATGTCGTCGCGCCGATTGTTCCGACGCGCGCCTACAAGGATGCCGGCGAGGATCGCGCGGTCGAAGCCGAACGGTTGAGAGCGATAGACCAATTGCTTCATGCGCTGTAGAGCTGCCTCACTTGTTCGCTCAGCCTACGCCTAACGACAGGATGAGGATAGCGGCTCGTTGAGCGGTCGATCCTTCAAACGGCCATACCGGAAGGTGGCGCAAGCTGGCCGCAACCGGATCGTTGCTCGTGAAGGGCAGGGCGGCAGTCCACACCGAAAGCCGCCGTTCCGGCGAACTTGCACCGATGCGGTTCGCCTCAGCCTTCACACCGTTTACACTGTCCCGATGGCACACGGGACCTTTCTCGGCATCGACTTCTCCGGCGGGGCAGCGGCGTGGCGCATCCGCTGTTCGAGGCCAACCGTGTGGATCGCCACGGTCGAGGTGACCGGCCGCCCGCGGCTCGTCGATGTGGTTCCGGTGCAGGCTCTGACCGGCACGGGGGAGCCGTTCGGCCGTCTTGTTGCTCTGCTCCGCTCGGGTGACCATGTCGCGGCCGGCATCGATGCGCCTTTCTGTCTACCGGCCCGGCATATGCCGCCGGGTGGCCACGCCGCGCTGCTGGGGGCGGTGGCGAGCTTACCAGCCGCTGCCGATCGACCGTTCCCGTCAGGCGCATCTCTGGTGAAGCTTGCCGCTGCGATTGCATCGCTCGAGAGAGCGAAGCCCCTCCGCGACACGGAGATGGAGTGGTCGTCACGCGGTGTGAATACGCGCTCGACGCTCTGGAACGGCCCTCGCGGCGGCGCTCCGTTCACAGCAGCCTGCCTCGCGCTGCTCGCCCGTACCGGGCGCCCGGTATGGCCCTGGACGAACGGGCCCGGGATGCTCGTCGAAAGCTTCCCCGCAGCTCAGCTGAAGGCATGGAGCCTGCCTCATACCGGCTATGCGGCGCCCGATCAGCGCGCTGTCCGCGAGCGCATTCTCGGCGGCATGCATCAGCATATCGAGCTTGAGGCGGCACAGGCGGCACGGCTGCTCGACTGCCCCGATGCCCTCGACGCAGTCCTTGCCGCTTTCGGTGCGATTTCTGCCTTCACCCGTGGCCTTCCGGCCGTGATTCCAGCCGACGGGCTGATCTCCGTCATGATGCATCGTGTAGGAGACGGTTCGCATTAGACGTACAGCACCGTCCAGGGACATGAGGAGGCGGACCTTGGCGAAACGCGGCGCACGCACTGTTATGATCATCCGCCACGCGGAAAAGCCGGATGGCCGCGCGCGCGGCGTGAAGACGGACGGCAGGAAGCGGGCCAGCAGCCTTACGGTAAGGGGCTGGCAGCGGGCCGGGGCGCTCGTGCAGCTGTTCCGCGGAACGAGTAGGAGCCGATCAGCGGACCGGCTGCCGGCACCTGCGTCGATCTTCGCGTCGTGCGTCGAGGCCGGCGAGAAGAGCAGGCGGCCACGGCAGACGGTGCGACCGCTGGCGGATCGTCTCGGCCTGAAGGTCGATCATCGCTACGGCCTGGATGCCGAGGTCGAACTCGCAAACGTCGTGCGGGATGCGACGAACCCTGTGCTGATCTGCTGGCATCACGAAGCTATTCCCAAATTGGCGTCGCTGATCGCACCGGATGTGGTCGTACCGCCGGAGTGGCCGGCCGATCGTTTCGACATTGTCTGGCTTTTAGACCAGCGCGCGCCCGGCAAGCCTTGGACGCTCGACCAATTCGCGCAGATGCTGTTGGCCGGTGATCTGGACGCAACAATATCGCCAGGATGAGCAGCGTCTAATTCCGAGATATCTGCTGCATGGGTGCTCCCGGTTAACACCGGATCGCGTCGCCGAAGCCTCGTCAGTCCTTCTTGATGACGGCATCAGCCTTCTTGTCGATCCTGCTCTCCTCGGCTTTGGACATCCGGCCCGCCTTCACCGCTTGGCTCGCCCGCGCCTTAGCGTTCTTGGCGTGGGCAGCGTCCTCGATCGGGTAGGCTCGCTTGTCGGGTTCGGCGAATTTGCTCGCCGGGAGTTTGTCACGCTCGGATTCGGATAGCTTTGCCACTGTCGTCTCCTTCGAATTTAAAACGCCGCCGGTCTTGCGAGGTTCAGCGCATGATGTTCGAGATGAAGGAACGGCGGCTTCCCAGAAGTCACAATGTCCGTCTGGAGCATCATGATGGCGATACCGCGGTCGCCCGGTTCGAAGACGCTGCTGGACTGGTTTGGACTATCGAAGACTGCTAGATCAGACGCTCTGATCACGTACTCGGAGGATTGTGTGGCGTCTGATCCGTCCAGCGCGCCTGCGAACGGCTCGAGACTGGCCGAGCGGATTAAGCAGCTCACCGCCATGGTGGCAGCGCTGACGGCGTTTGTGGCCGGCGTCACTGCCCTTGTCGTGGCTGCAAAGGCGGGTTGGAGTGAGGTCGGGCCTTATTTCGGCAATCTGTTCCGGCACGGCGACGTGGTGATCCCCGACAAGCATTCCGTTCAGCCGGCAACAACCGGATCGATCGATCCGGCGCTTCTTTCTGCGCTCGAAGCCGGATCGCGCGCCGAGCGAAGCGAAGCGCGAAGAGCGCTTGCCCTCGCCGTCGCGAAGGCATCACCTCGCGACGTGGACATGCTCATCGATCGGCTAACGTCCTCTTCCTCCTACCGCATGCAGCTCGGGATCGCGGTCGTGCTTCAGGAGGCGCCCGGCGGCTGGCCCTCCGAAAATCCGGCAGGTGCCTCGGCCCACCTGCGCGCGCTCCGTACGCGGACAAGCGATCAGACACTGCGGGCCGCGTTGGACGCGGCGGCGGGTGACGCGCGCCGATGACGGGGATGGTGGACGGGCTGACACCCGATCTCCACGACCTCCTCGCCCTGATCTTCGCCGCGCTGGTCGGCTGCTTCATAGCGATAGCCTACCTCCTAGTTCATAAGAGCCAACCGGAAGCGCTTCGCATCGCCAATGCGTGCGTGATCCTGACCGTCGTCATCTGCCTCATCACCCGCGTCGTGCAGGATCTGGCGACAGCCTTCATCGTCGTCGGTGCGCTAACCTTGATCCGGCTGCGGGCGGCGATCGAAGACACGCGCGAGTTCGGCTTCCTGCTTCTGTCGGTGGCTGCGGGGCTTGGCGCGGGCGAGCGGCGGTACGCCATTGTCCTGGCAGGCGCGGCGATGGTCTGCACGCTCGCCCTGCTGCTCGCGCCGCGATCCGACGGCGCTGTCGAGCATCGCCTCTCGGCGCTCCTGCCGGAGGATCGGCTCGACGCCGTACGTGCGGCACTTGCGGCAACCGGTTCCGGGTACAGGCTGCGCCTCCGGGATGCAGGCGACGGACAGACCAGGTTTCGTGTCTCCCTCGTCGGTCCACCAGCGCTCGCGGACGAGCTGATCGTCTGGTTGCGGAGCCTGCCCGACGTCACGGACCTGCGGTACGATGCTGAGCCAAGGAGAGATATGTGACCCGGCGCTACCTGCTCCGCATCGTTCTCGTAGCTGGAATACTAGCCCTCCTGCTCGGTATGCTCTTGTGGCTGAAGCCGGCGCGATCGGATGAGGGCAAGTGGCGCTTCTTCCGCATCGGCCAAGCGAGCCTGACCGCGACGGGCATGTCGGGAGGGCTCGTCTTCTTTCACGTGGACAGCGACACGTCCGATCTCGACAACGTCGCCTTGCTGCCCGGTGGGCTCGCTTACCTGCCGAAGAACGTCACGCCGCTCTTCGGACATCGCGCTCCCATGCCCGGCGCCGTCGCAGATGTCGTGCTCGAACCCGGCAAATGCCTCCTGGTACGCCGCCTTCAGTTCGTCCGGACACCTGCTGCCAACCCGACGGGTGAAGGGCGCGTGCTGCTGAGCGTGGACAAGGACTCACGGCTGAAATCAGCATCCGCCGCGCTGCGCGGGGCGCTGCCTGCGGGGTGCGATACCGGTTACCGCCCCGAGTGTCAGATCATCGTCTGGGCTGAAGCGAGGGTGAAGAAATGCGGTTGATGCAGCGGACGCCCCGACTCGATACGAGGCCGCCGCCGTCGCCGGCATTAGCCCACCATCCCGCTGACATCGTAAGGGTACTGGCATTGCCGCCGCTCTTCCAGCAATCTAGCCAAGTCAGCAACTTGACCTGAAGCGACTTATACTTCTTCAAATCTTGCGTTAGCGATGGATCGAAGATCGCAGATCTGCTAGGTAGAGCGGTGGCGGGGGGAAACTTCCATGGCGGATGAAGTACGCGATAGTGCCGATGGCTTGCTCGCCCTCATCGGCAGCAAGCTCGACCAGCTGCTCACGCTCGAGATCAATACGGTCATCGCACCGATGGTGGTCGCGGCGGACGGCA
>CAXTUG010000068.1:0-1141 GCA_964247375.1 uncultured Sphingomonadaceae bacterium | reverse complement strand
TGGCTGGTCGATCGAGCCTAAGGCGGGCGAGCTGGCCGAAGGTGTCAGCACCGTCATCCGGCTGGAACAAGGCGACATCCGCAACGCGCTCTCCGCGGGCGCGGTCGACAACGAGAAGCTGATGAAGCTTCATACCGATCAGGTGGCGCTCAGCCGGCAGATCGTGGCCGACAATCTGAAGGCGGTGATTGACCTGGCGCGCAGTTTGGCACGGTGACAGCGCTGTGCTCGATTTCGTCCCGCTCGCACGAAACCTGCTGACACTCGAGATCAACACCGTCGAGAAGGACGGCATGTCGGGCCAGAAGATGCCTGCCGGTCCGCAGGCGCTGGTCGAAACGGTGGAAGGCTACTGGGATTTCCTATGCCAGGCGGCCAACGGATTCGGCACGCAGGGCGAGCCGCTGGAGCCGTGGCTGCGCGTAATCTCGATGTCGTTCGACTGGGGCACGGAGCCGTTTCCGCCGCCTGCGAACGACGCGTTGCAGGCGATTGAGGCGCGCACCGATCTCGCCGCACGCAGCGGCAAGCCGCTGGAGGAGCGGGACGGTCAGCGCGTGTGGAAGGATGGCGTTCTCCGGGACGCGCCGGATGTGGTCACCGTCGCGGTGCTCGACGATCTGCGTCAGATCGCCTTCTGGATGGCCGAGATGCGATCCCGCATCCTGAGCCTCGCCGACAGCCGAAGCGACCTGTTCGGCAGCCTGCGCGGCCGCATCCATCAGCTCGTTCCCGACGAGAGGTGGGCGGATATCGTGCGCGGCACCGCTCGCCGCTTCCGCGCGCAGGAACGATCGATCTTTCATCGCATCCGCCGCAACTGCGATCAGTTCAAGGCGATCTTCGACGGCGGCCCGGCGGAGATCACCCGCCGCAGCCCCGACCAGGACGTGAAGCCGACCGAACTCGTGCCACTTCGCAAGGCATGGGACATCGGCACCGAGATCATCCTGATGCAGACGGTGATCCAGATCGACGGCGATGTGGTCAGCCGTTTCCAGTCGGGACTCGAGGGAGGGGAGCGCGCGCAGCTCCAGACGCTGCACGCCAATGCCGTGGACATTTCGTTCAAATATTGGAGCTGGCTGGTCGACGCGCTCGGCAAGATTGCGGGCCAGGCGGTCTCCTCGCTGCTGCGATC
>CAXTUG010000067.1:0-12896 GCA_964247375.1 uncultured Sphingomonadaceae bacterium | reverse complement strand
GGGCTGGTCAGGTCGGCCCGCGCGAGCAGCCGGCGCAGGCCGTCCGCGCCCGGGTCCGCGGCGACGGCCGACCACAGGCTGCCCTCGCGGCGGAACGCAAGCTGGTAGAGCTCGCCCTGGCTCAGCCCGAACAGGGGCGAGACGAGCAGCGCGGCGAGATTGAGGTCGTCCTCCGGCTGCAGCACGAAGCGGATCGCCGCCATCAGGTCGCGCACGGCGAGCGGCGCGTCGAGGCGCAGCCGGTCGACGCCGGCGACGGGCACGCCCTCCGCATGAAGGCGCGCGACGATGAGGGAGGCGAGATCGCCGCGCTTGCGCACGAGGATCAGCACGTCCTCGGGCCGGAGCGCCCGCCCGCGGCCATCGAGCCAGAGCGGCTGCCGGATCCAGTCGCGCACCTGCTCCGCGAGCTTGCGCGCGAAGGCGCGGGCGGCATCATCGATCCATCCCTCCTCGCCCTCGTCTGCTGCGTCCGCGTCGGCGGCAAAGGCCACCGGCCGCCAGAGCGCGACCGCGCCCGGCAGCGTCCCGCGCGCGGTCTGGTGCGGCCGCGGCGTGTCGATCGGTCCCATCCGCTCGGCGCCGAGCTGGCCGACGAGGCGGTCGACGAGTGCCAGCACCGGCGCGGTCGAGCGGAAAGATCGGTCAAGCGACAGGGTGCGGAGCACGCGCCCGCCCTCCTCCGCCAGCCCCGCGAAGCGCTCGCGGGCGGCGGCGAAGAAGCGCGGATCGGTACCCTGAAAGCCGAAGATCGCCTGCTTGAAGTCGCCGACCGCGAACAGGGTCCGCTCGCGTCGTTCCCGCACCTGCTCCTCGGCGAAGAATTCGTCGGCGAGCGCGCGGACGATCGCCCACTGCCGGGCATTGGTGTCCTGACCCTCGTCGATGAGGATGTGGTCGGTGCGGCGGTCGAGCTTGTAGCGGATCCATGGACCGATGCCGGGCCGGCCGAGCAGGTCGGTGGCGCGCCGGATCAGATCGTCGAAGTCGACCACGCCCTGTGCGCACTTGGCCTCTTCATAGGCGAGCGCATAGGCCTGGCCGGCGCGCAAGCCGGCGGCCAGCAGCGCCGACAGTTCCGCCCGGATACGCAGGCTGAGCAGCGCGTCGCAGCATTGATGCGCGCTGCCGCAATCGGGCTGGTAATGGTCGAGCTGCGGCGCCTGTCCCTTGGCGAACGACAGGGGATCACCGTCCTTCTTCGTCCAGACGCGGTGCAGCGCCGTAAGCTTCACAGCGCGGCCGGCTGGCGCGGCGGCGAGCCAATCTTCGACGATCGCCGCCCGCTCGTTACCCTTCACCGTACCCCACTGCCGGTTGGCCGCGGCGATGCGGCGCAGGCAGTCCGTGTCGAACCGGTCGTCCGCCACTGCCCGCTCGATCGCGGCCTCGACATCGCCTTGCGGCACGTCCAGCGCCGTGCGGACCCGGGCCTCGATGCCGTTCCGCGCGCCCAGCGCCGCGAGCGCGTCGGCCGATCTGCCGCAGAGGCGCAGATAAGCTTCCGCCTTCTGCTCGCCCAGGCGGCGGCTGAGACGCTGGACGTCGTCGATCAGCCCGAGATCGCCGGTGCGCTCGGCCGTCACGAGCAGGTCGGCGAGCGTCGCGCGCGCCAGCGCAGCTTCCGCCCTGCCTTCCAGCGGCTCGAAACCGGGTGTCAGCCCGGCCTCGGTCGGGAAGCTGGCGAGCAAAGTCTGGCAGAAGCTGTGAATGGTCTGGATGCGCAAGCCGCCGCCTGGCGAATCGAGCACGCGCGCGAACAGCCGCCGGGCCGACCGGATGGCGTCGGCACCGCCCTCGACGTCGAGCGAGAACAGCTCCCGCTCCAGCGCCGCATCGGGCATGCGCACCCAGGCCGCCAGGCGCGACTGGATACGCTCCGCCATCTCCGCGGCACCGGCCTTGGTGAAGGTCAGGCACAGGATCGTCTCCGGCGCGGCGCCGCTCAGCAGCAGCCGCAGCACGCGCGCGGTCAGCACGTGCGTCTTGCCGGTGCCGGCCGAGGCGGACAGCCAGACCTGCCGCTCGGGATGGGACGCGTCCCGCTGCACGCCCTCGAGCGGGGCCAGCGGACGCACGGGCGCGCTCACGAGCCGGCATCCTCCGGCCCGGGACCGTACCATTCGTCGAGCCGCATCAGCTGGTCATAGTCGCCATAGGGCGCATAGGTCGGGTTGAGCTTGGCCGTGAACGGCGCATCGCCCAGCAGGTAGGCCTCGACCGCACCGGTCAGCACGCGCGCGGCACGGGTCGTGAAGTCGGCGGGATCGATACCCTCGCCCTTGCCGTTCGACCCGACCGGCGAAGCGCGATAGCCGAGCGCGCCGTCCTTGTCGGACGCGAGCGACCAATATTCGAACTTCGAGGGGATGCCGCCGATCGTCTCGAACCCACCACGCTCGGCGATCAGGCCCAGCAATCCCAACTGCATGGAGTAACCCTCCGCCACGGCGCGCTTCGACGGCGGCTTGCCGGTCTTCCAGTCGACGATGGCGAGCCCGCCGCCGGGCAGGCGGTCGATCCGGTCGAACCTGCCTTCCAGTTCGATCTCGCCCATCCGGAGCGTGCCTTCCCGCGCCGCCGCCCGCGGGTTGCGACCCCCGGCCCGGGCGCGCGCCACCTCCGCCGCGATCCAGTCGATCGCCTCCAGCAGGCGCGGCGTCCACAGGGCGCGAAGCACCGGATGCGCGGCGGTCTTGCGGAGCAGGCCTTCGACGCGCGGGCGCAGCGCGGCAGGATCGCATCGGTCCTGTTCGATCCAATCCTCGAAGATGCGGTGGACCGCGCTGCCCCGCCAGGCGGCGCTCGGATCGGCGTCGACCGGCTCCCAACTCCGCAGCTTCAGCATGGCGTCGGCGTAGAAGGCGAACGGATCGGCCCGGAGCCGGTCGAGCTTGGTGACCGCGATGCGCCTGGGCCGATGCTCGATCGGCGGCCGCGGCCGGGGCCGCTCGGCAGGCGTGAAGTCGGCGGGCTGATCGAGCAACTCGGTCCAGCGCCGGAGCCCCGCAGGCTCGGCGATGCCGCCAGTCAGCGCGATGAGCCGCAGCCAGAAACGCGAGGCGACGGCGGGCGCCCGCACGTCGCGCCGCGCCCGCGTGAGCAGCACGTCGGGTGCGCCGAGCCCGGCCGCGAACTGCTGCGCCTCCAGTCCGATCCGTCGCTCCAGTCCGGGCAGGCCGAGCGCCGTCCGGATCGCCGGCGCGAGCCATGGGTCGGGCATCGGGAGCGACGGCCAGACGCCCTCGTTGAGCCCGCCCATCACGACCAGATCAGTCTGCTGCAGGCGAGCCTCAATGAGGCCCCAGATGAAAATGCGCGGGTGCCCGCCTTGCGGCGGGCGGACCGCCGCCTCATCCATCAGCGCTTCCAGCAGTGCGGGCACCGCACGTACCGACGCGATCGCCGGTCCCTCGCCTGCCGCCGACCGGAGTTGCGCCACCAGCTCGGCTGCCGCCCGGCCGGCGGGGCGGCTCCACATCTCATCCCCGGCGAGCGCGCCGGCGGCATCGGTGATTGCCGCCAGCAGATCGGCGAAGCGCGGTTGGACCACGGCGAAGGCCCGTTCCAGCGGCGCCAGGACCGGCAAGGCGCCCTGCCACCACGCCGCCGCGGCGTCACGCTGCCGCTGGGTGCGGACATCGCTGCCGTGCAGCTGGGCGGTGATGCCGGCGAGACCCGGCCCCGGCCGTGGACCGCGCAGCGCCCGATCGAGCCGGCGCACGCCGTCCAGCCAAGGCAGGCGATCCTCACCGGCTCGAACCAGCGGATGCTTCAGCAGAGCCAGCAGCGTGACCGGTGCGAACCCGTCGGCGGCGGCGTCGGCGACCGCAGGCGGGAGCGTGCCCGGCGGCGTACGCGACAGCGGCTACCTGGCGGAGTCGTCCGCCTCAATGCCCCAGCGGCGCAGATGCGCGGCGACCCGCGTCGCGAGCTGGCGGTCCGGCGTGACCAGCGCCGCGGTCTGTCCCGGAACCTCGACGCTCGCGCGCAGCGCGATCGCGATCGCCTGTGCTTCCGCCGCGGGGTTGGGCAGCTCGACCGCGTGGACACCCGCGGGCGTTCTCGCCGGCAAGTCCTGCCAGCGGTCGGTGAACTGCGCCGGCGTCATCACGTCGCCGATCAGGCACGCGCGTGCCGAGGTACCGGCGGCATCGTCCTGCCAGGGCATCACCTCGCCCCGACCGACGCCGAGCCGGTCGAGCATGGTCTTCAGCACGAATTGCGGATGCGTCTCGATCGGCCGCACCGTCTCGCCGCCGCCGAGCGCATCCCACTCTCGATCGGCCATCAGGCAGTCGAGCCCCGGCAGCACGACCATGCCGTTCGGCAGGCGGGCGACGCGGTGCAGCAGACGGCCGACCGCGGGTGCGGTCACGGAGATGCCGGCGGCGACGACCGGTTCGTGCGGCGGCCGCGCTGCCCAGCGGCGCTCCGCGGCGGTCAGCAGGCGGTTGCGTCGCTCGGCAAGATCGATGCGGTTGCGCCGGGCGAGTTCCTGCGGCCAGCGGCGGAGAATGAGCTGGAGCCGATCGAGCGAGCTCTGCCAATGCTCCGACAGCTCCGCCGGCACGGTTTCGGCGAGCGCAGACGGCGCGACCTCCTCGACGATCAGCTGATCGAGCGTGCGCGCCAGATCGGCAGCGAGGCGGATGGCCTCGACCGGCGTCACCGGGGTGCCGTCCGCCGCATCCTGGATCAGCCGCGCCAGGATCATGCGTCGATGCAGCGGATCGATGGCCGGCGGGATGGGCTCTTCACCGGCCGGATCGAAGAGCGGTCCGATGCGATCGTCGAGCTCCGGATCGCCGATCGAGACCAGCCGCGGCAGCAGCAGCCCGCCCTCCGCGCGGCGGACGAAGGCGTCGGTGATCGCACGCTGCGCCCGGTTGTTGGGCAGCAGCACGATCGTGCGCGCCAGGGCGAGCCGGTCGGCTCCGACGCGGTCGAGCAGGCCGGCGGCAAACGCGTCGGCGAAGCCCCGCTCTGCGGGAATGTTGAAGACGGACGGCGTGCGCATGGCGGCTACATCGCGGCTTGTAACAGAGGACGCGGTCAGATCATGCTCAGAACGGCTTCGGTCCGCGCGATCGCGGCCGGGGTGCCGACGTCGAACCACAGTCCTTCATGGACGAGTCCAAAGAGCCGTCCCTCCTCGATCGCGCGGTCCCACAGCAGGTTGGTCGAGAACACCCCCTCCGGCGCGTCGCGGAACAGGCGCCGCGACGCGAGCTGCACGCCGGTATAGACGAAGGGCGCAGGCTTGCCGCGGGCGCGGCGGGTGAGCCGCCCAAGCGGGTCCATCTGGAAATCGCCCATCCCCTGATGACAGTTCGCCTCCGCCAGCGGCACGACCAGCAGCAGCGCATCCATCTTCGCCGGATCCCAGCGCTCGGCAAGCAGGCCGATCGCATCGATCGGACCGTCCACCCACAGATTGTCGCTGTTGGCGACCAGGAAGGTCTCGTCCTCGATCAGCGGCAGCGCCTGCGTCACGCCGCCGCCGGTCTCCAGCAAGCGCGCGCGCTCGTCGGAGATCAGGATGTCGAGATCGTCGGCGCGGTCCTTCAGATGCGCCTCGACCGCATCGGCGAGATAGTGGACGTTGACCACCGCCCGGCCGATGCCGGCCGCGCGCAGCCGGTCGAGAACGTGATCGAGCAGGGGCTTGCCGCGCACCTCGACCAGCGGCTTGGGCCGGCTGGCGGTCAGCGGGCGCATGCGCTTGCCGAGCCCGGCGGCGAGCACCATCGCGGTGCGGATCGGCATCGCCGCGCCGGCCTTCGGCCGCAGCGGACGATAGGCGCTCACGCCTCCGCGCCCGACCAGAAGGCGGCGCGCTTCCCCGCCGGCACATAAGCGTCGAACCAGGCCTTGACGGGAGCGAGCGCCGGATGGGCGAGGTCGCGGTCCAGGTAGGTCCACATGCGCGGCTGGAAGGCGAGGTAGCGTGGCTTGCCGTCGCGCTTCCACAGGCGGGTGAAGATGCCGAGGATCTTGGTATTCCGCTGCGCGCCGAGCAGGGCGTAGGCCGCTCGATCGATCTCGCCGTAACGGGCCAGCATCTCCGCCTCCAGCGCCGGTGCGACGTCGCGGCGCGCATCCTGCAGCAGGGAGACGAGGTCGTAGGCGGGGTGTCCCGCCAGCGCGTCCTGAAAATCGAGCAGGCCCAGGCTGCCGTCCGACAGCAGCATGATGTTCTCGGCATGATAGTCGCGCAGCACGGTGGTCGAGCGCTCGTCGGCGAGCGGGGCCAGCGCCTGCGACCAGGCTTCGGCAAAGCCCGGCGCCGGATCGAGGCCGACCGCGGGCATGTACCATTCGGGGAACAGCGCCGCTTCCCGCAGATAGACCGCCATGTCGTAAGGCGGCAGGTCGCCGGCGGGATGACGATGGAGTTCGCGCAGCAGGTCGATCGCCTGCGCGTAGACCGCCTGCTCGCGATCGGGCGCGGCCTCGACGACTTCCCTCATGCGGGCATCGCCGAAATCCTGCAGCAGGATCAAGCCCTGTTCGAGATCGCGGGCGAGCACGCGCGGCGCGGCGAAGCCGAGCTGGTGCAGGTGGTCGGCGACGGCGAGGAAGGGGCGGCTGTCCTCATGCAGCGGCGGCGCGTCCATCAGCACGGCGGACCGTCGGTCGTTGACGATGCGGAAGTAGCGCCGGAAAGACGCGTCGCCCGCGAGAGGAAGAATTTCCGCCCCACCCCACCCGGATCGCTCGAGAAAGGCCGGCGCGCTTGCCGGCGGGATCATCGTGGAGACGGAGGCCATCGCGTCTCCCATGCCGCGGGCGCCACCCAAGTCAAGCGACGGCCGCCGCCGTCGTCTGGTGCGAGCGTCAGCGACAGGGCGTCAGGCCACATTCGGGCGCCCATCCGTTCCGGCCACTCGACCAGCAGCGCACCGTCCGCGCGCGCATCGTCGAGCCCGAGTTCCTCCACCTCGTCCGCATCCTCGATCCGGTAGAGATCGACATGCCACAGCGGCAGGCCGACCTCCGGCGGCGCGTAGGCGATGACGAGGCTGAAACTGGGGCTCGGCGCCTCCCCGGCAAGCCCCAGCGCGGTCAGCACGCCGCGCGCGAGCGTCGTCTTGCCGGCACCGAGCGTTCCGTGCAGCGCCACCACGTCGCCGACGCGCAACTGCGTCGCGAGCGCCGCGCCCAAGCGCTCCGTCGCGTCCGCATCCTCCAGCATCAACATGCCGGTACGGCTCATGCGGGCCGATCTCCAGCCCCGAGCGGCAGGCGGATGGTGACGCTGGTGCCGGCGCCGACATCGGAGATGAGGTCGAGCGTTCCGCCATGCGCCTCCACGAACTGGCGCGCGAGCGGCAGGCCGAAGCCCATCCGCTCCCGCTCCTGTTCCTCTTCCGCCTGTCCGATGCTGCTGTTGCGGAAGCGATCGAAGATCCGCTCCAGCTGCTTGGGCGGGATGCCGGGCCCGTTGTCGGACACGACTACCTCGGCCACGTGTTCGGCGACGCGGCTGCGGATCAGCACGCGCCCGCCGGCCGGCGTGTAGGTGATCGCGTTGCGCAGCAGGTGATCGAGCGCCTGATTGAGCCGCTTGCGGTCGCCCAGGACCGTACCGCTGTCGGGCGCGAGATTGGCGGCCAGCGTCAGCCCCGCGCCGCGCGCGGGTTCGCGCACCAGCTCGACCGCGAGCCGCACGAAATCGGATACGTCGAGCGGCTCCATCGCCATCGGCAGCGTACCGGCCGCGCTCTGCGTCAGATCCAGCGCATCGCCCATCAGGTTCGACAATTTGCCGACCGCGGCGACGATCGCGCCGACATAATCGCGCGCCGTGTCGGACAGCTCGCCGGCATAGCCGCCCGCCAGCATGTCGGCGAAGCCGGTGATCGACGTCAGCGGCACCCGCAGTTCGTAGCTCATGCTGGCGACGAATTCGTTCTTGAGGCGGTTCGCCTCCTCCAGCGCCTCGTTACGGTCGCGCAGCGCCTCCTCGATGCCGCGGCTAGCGGTGATATCGAGCAGGGTGAAGAGCGCATTGCCGTCCGGCAGCGGCACGGCGGCGAATTCGAAGTGGCGCCCGTCGAGCAGGGAGATGCGGCCCGAGCGATGCTGCCGCTCGACCGTGGCGACCCGCACCAGCTCACGGATGAGGCCGGCCCGCGACGGATCGAGCAGCTTGGGCGCGATCGCCTGCACCAGCGCATCGACCCGCGGATGCTGCCCGAACTCCTCCTCGGGCAGGTCCCACACCTCGCGAAAGCGGCTGTTCCACAGGTGGAGACGGCCGTCGCCGGCGAACACGCCGATCGCCTCGAACAGATTGTCGAAGGTGGCGGTGCGCACCCGCACCAGCGTGTCGCGCGCGCTGGCGAGCTGGAGATGCTCGGTGCGATCCTCGAAGATCAGCATCAGGCCGCGGTCGGGCAGCGGCTGGGCGACCACCCGCAGGTGCGTGCCGTTGGGCAGCAGCCAATTCTCCTCGACCGGATCGGTGGTGGAGAACCAGGTGCGGCGCTCGGCCTTCCAGCCCGGAAAATCGCGGGCTTCCGGCGCACGTTGCGCCTCCCGCATCCGCTCCATCACCCGGTCGAACTCGGGAAGGTCGGCGAGCCATTCCGGCTCCATCGCGAAGAGCCGCACGAAGTGGCGGTTGAAGAAGACTAGGCTGTGGTCGGCGCCGAACTGCGCCACGCCGGCCGACAGCCGGTCGAGCATGTCGCGCTGCGCACGGACGAACAGCGAGAGGTCGGCGCGCGCCTCCTCCAGTTCCTGGACGTCCATGGCGTAGCCCGCCACGCCCGCCTCGCCGATCGGCACGTCGCTGACGCGCATCACGCGGCGCTGTCCCTGCACGATGGCGGGCGCGGTGCGCGTGAAGATGATGCCGCGCTCCCGCGCCGCGGCAGCCCCGGCACGGCCGCCGGACAGACCCTGCGCCTCGATCAGTTCCATGCCGCGCGCGACCACCTCCTCGGCAGTCTCGGCCTCGATCGCGCGGACGTAGGCGCCGTTGACCAGCGCCAGACCGAGGTCCGGCCCGCGATGCCACATCGGAAAAGGCGCGGCCTCGATCAGGGCCGACAGGCCGTCGAGCGCGCGCGCCATCCGCCGCCCCTGCTCGGTCAGCCGCACCACCTCGCGCTGACGCTCGCTGACGTCGAGCATCCACAGCAGGACGGCGCGGCGATCGTCATCGCCCACGCTGTAGGGCTCGCCACGAATGCTGAAAACGCGGGATCCGTCGGGCAGCTCGATCGTATGCCGGATCGGTGCCGCGGTTGCGCGGCAGTGCGCGATGTCGGCGGCGAGCGTCGTCAGCGCCTCGTGTCCGATTCCCCGCGCATTGCCGTCGAGATCGGCCAGCTTCATCGGCACCTTGTCCAGCGCCAGCCAGGCGGCGATGCGCGGATCGGCGTCGACCGTGCCATCGGGGTAGACCAGCATCGGCACCGCGGGCGCCCCCGCCAGCAGGTCCGACACCGCGCGTGCTTCCTGCAGCGCCCGCTCGGCGCGCGCCGCCTTGCGCGCACCGGCGACGGTGAAGGCGGCGGCAAGCGCCAGCCACAGGCCGGCGGCGACGGCTAGCAGAATGGCGTAGAGCGTCACCGGCGTGCTGCGGAGCGCATGATAATGCCTGCCGGCCCGAAAGATGATCTCAGGAAAAGTATCGCCTGCTCCGTTCGGCCTGAGCTTGTCGTAGGCCTGCTCTTCTCTCTCGGCGATCCGAAAGGCAAGACGGCCTTTCGACTTCGCCCAGGGCGAACGGAGGTTGGTTCCGGATCAGTAGCGGTAATGATCCGGCTTGAACGGGCCATCGGTGGTCACGCCGATGTAGGAGGCCTGCTTCTCAGTCAGCTTGGTGAGCTTCACGCCGAGCTTGTCGAGGTGGAGGCGCGCGACCTTCTCGTCGAGATGCTTGGGCAGGACGTACACCTGGTTGGCATATTGGCCGGGGTTGGTGAACAGCTCGATCTGCGCCAGCACCTGGTTGGTAAAGCTGGACGACATGACGAAGCTCGGGTGACCGGTCGCGCAGCCCAGGTTCACCAGCCGGCCCTTGGCGAGGATGATGATCTGCTTACCGTCGGGGAACTCGACCAGATCGACCTGCGGCTTGATCTCGTTCCACTTGTAGTTGCTGAGCGCCGCGATCTGGATCTCGCTGTCGAAGTGGCCGATGTTGCAGACGATCGCCATCGGCTTCATCGCCTTCATGTGATCGGCGGTGATCACGTCGGCATTGCCGGTCGCGGTGACGAAGATGTCGGAGCGCTCGACGGCCTCTTCCATCGTCACGACCTCGAAGCCCTCCATCGCGGCCTGCAGCGCGCAGATCGGATCGATCTCGGTGACGAGCACGCGCGCGCCGCCGTTGCGGAGCGACTGGGCCGACCCCTTCCCGACGTCGCCGAAGCCGGCGACGGTCGCGACCTTGCCGGCCAGCATCACGTCGGTGGCGCGGCGGATCGCGTCGACCAGCGATTCCTTGCAGCCGTAGAGATTGTCGAACTTCGACTTCGTAACGCTGTCGTTGACGTTGATCGCCGGGAACGGCAGCTCGCCCTTCTTGGCAATCTCGTAAAGGCGGTGGACGCCGGTGGTGGTCTCTTCCGACACGCCCTTGATCGCCTTGACGGTGGCGGTGAGATAGCCCGGCTTCGCGGCGACGAACGCCTTCAGCGCGCGCTGGAACTCGACCTCCTCGTCATTCTCCGGTTCCGGCAGGGTGGCGCCGGCTTCCAGCCGTGCCCCCCACAGCGCGAACATGGTGGCGTCGCCGCCATCGTCCAGGATCATGTTGCAGGGCTCGTTGCCCCAGTCGAAGATCTTGCCGACATAGTCCCAATATTCGGCCAGCGTCTCGCCCTTGACCGCGAACACCGGAATGCCGGCGGCGGCGATGGCGGCGGCGGCATGGTCCTGCGTCGAGAAGATGTTGCACGACGCCCAGCGCACCTCGGCGCCGAGCGCGACCAGCGTCTCGATCAGCACCGCGGTCTGGATCGTCATGTGAAGCGAGCCGGTGATGCGCGCGCCCCTGAGCGGCTGTGCCGCGCCATATTCCTCGCGCAGCGCCATCAGGCCCGGCATCTCGGTCTCGGCGATGGCGATCTCCTTGCGGCCCCAGCCGGCAAGCGCGATATCGTGGACCAGATAATCGTTGAAGCTGTCGACGGCGGCGGTGGCCACGAGGAATCTCCCGTAAAAGAAAAGGGCGGCCCGCACGCTCGGCGGCCGCCCCGCACCCCTAGCTGCTACAGCCGGGCGACGCAATATAAAGGTTTCTTTATATCAGCGGCGGAC
Source organism: uncultured Sphingomonadaceae bacterium (assembly GCA_964247375.1). Taxonomy (GTDB): domain Bacteria; phylum Pseudomonadota; class Alphaproteobacteria; order Sphingomonadales; family Sphingomonadaceae; genus Sphingomonas_I. The sequence goes on along the minus strand of CAXTUG010000067.1, from coordinate 1,613 downwards.
CGCGTCCATCATGCCCGAGATCGCCGCGTAGGTTACCGGCGCCGCGCCCTCGCACAATCCCTCCGACAGCTTGGCGGTCAGGCCTTCACGCTCGGCCAGCAGCATCAATCCGTCGATCGATCCCGCCATGCCCGCCGCCTCACGCGCGAGGCTGTCGGCATCGCCGCAGATATCCGCACCGCTCGGCGCCGCGCCATAGCCGTTCGCCATCGACGTCGTGAAACTGTCATAGGCATGCTGCCCGCCCATGGGACCGAGCGTGCGGATGAAGTGGGCCTTGATCCGCTCGTTCATCGTCCCGATCGCGGCGCGATTGGCCTCCACGAACCGGTTATAGTCGTCCATCATCGGATGACCTGCCACCTGACAGCGCAGCGCCGCCACCATCAGCATCGACTGCAGTTCGCGCACGCCGGCGGCGGACGCCTCGTCGGACTTCCAGCAGGCCGCCTGCACCGGGGCCAACGAAACTGCTATCGCCGTGACTGCCGCAAACACCCCCTTGATCATGTCTCGCCCCCTCCTCAACGCGGATACAAGGCGCCTTGCCAGCGCCTTCCCGATTGTGCGGAGCCAATGGTGAACTTTCAGCTAAAGCACCGAAATATTAGCGGAAAACCCGCAGTTAACCACGTTTTGTCGAGGATGCGCATCCCTGCCAATCCGTTCGCCTTCGCTCGACATGAACAGAGGTAGTCAGGCGGGATGGCAGGGCAACGATCAGGCGAACAGGTCGACGATCTCCGCGTCCGGCGTCACGGTTTGCAGCAGCAGGGTGCGGTGGCAGCCCGCCGGATCGCGCTCGAAGCACAGCAGCGCCGACGGCTTCTCCGCGGCCAGCTCGATCATCTGCGCCGCCTGCACCATCGCTTCGGGCTGCTCCAGTTGCCCGGCATAGACCCGCGCCAGCACGTCGCGCCGGCCCTTGCGCGCCGCTTCGCGTCCCTCCGGTGGCGTGCCGAGCGCCTTCAGCAGGATGTAATCGATGCCGTGTTCTGCCAGACCTGCCGCCAGTATGTTCTTTGAGAAGCCGGGCCGACGCGAAAGCGGAACGGCACGGACGTCGATCACGCGCTGGACACCGGCCGCCTGCAGCGCGGCTACCAGGTCCGCCTGTGTTACCTGCTCATAGCCGATCGTGAAGATCTTCATGCCGGTGCGTGGCAGACTGCTTCAACGTTGACGCCATCGCGGTCCAACACGAAAGCGGCGTAATAATCGGGCCCGTAATGCGGCCGCAGCCCCGGCGCGCCGTGATCCCGACCGCCCGCGGCCAGTGCGGCGGCGTGGAAGGCGTCCACCTCCGCGCGCGTGTCGACGGCGAAGGCGACATGCGTGCCCTGCCCGACCCGCTCCTCGTCCGCGATCCAGAAGAACGGCTTGCCGTCGCGTCCGAAGCCGAGCACGGTGTTGCCCGCCTCGGTCTGCTCGGGCGTGGCGGTCATCAGCAGCGTGATGCCGAGCGGCGCGAGGGCGGCTTCGTAGAAGCGGCGGGAGCGGTCGAGATTGCTGACGGCCAAGCCGATATGGTCGATCATCGGTGCTGCTCCTTAATTTCTATTCTGGCCGCTCGCTTCGAAACCCTACTCGACACGAACGGATCGGATATTCTC
>CAXTUG010000066.1:5587-12971 GCA_964247375.1 uncultured Sphingomonadaceae bacterium | reverse complement strand
TCGTGGATGTGGCCGCTGACGACCGCGTCGGCGCCTGCCGCCGCGAGCAGGCTGAGGGCCGCGGCGCCGCCGTGCGTGTCGCCATGCCCTGCGAAGCCGGTGCGGACCAGCGGGTGGTGGCAGGCGACGATCGCGACGGTGCCGGCCGGCTTGGCGGCGAGCATCGCCAGCGCCGCCCTGAGGCCGGTGCGCGAGACGCGCCCCCACGAGAGGCGCTGCAGCTGCAGGCGCGCGGTGGTCTTGAGCGGCACCACCGTCACCCCCGGCAGCTCCAGCGGCCGCTCGATCGCGCGTTCCACCCGCTTGAAGCGGCGATACGGCGCGAGCAGCCGCGCGAGCGGGTTGAAGTAGGGCAGGTCGTGGTTGCCGGGCTCGACCGTGGTCGGCACGCCGAACGACTGGAGCCAGTCCGCCGCGGCCGCGAACTCCGCCTTGCGCGCGCGCATGGTGAGATCGCCGGTGCAGATCACCGCGTCCGGCCGCTCGGCCTGGACCAGGTCGCCGAACCAGCGGACCGCGGCCTGGTCCTCGCGCCCGAAATGCACGTCGGAAACATGGAAGATGCGCAGCATTCGTCAGGAAAGATCGACGTCGCCGCCAGTTCCTCAGGCGGTTACGCCATAGTTGGCGAATTCCTGCTCAACGCCGGCGTCGGCGGCCTTTGCAGCTTTCAGGTCTGCCTGACCCTCGGCCATCCTGCCGAGTCTCAGTTTAGCGAGGCCGCGTCCGTAGAGCGACGCAGCGACCCCCGGACTGAGTGCCAACGCCCGATCATAGGATGCGATCGAGTCCTGAAAACGGCCCAGCCGAAACAGCACGAAGCCGCGGCTATCGAGAGCGTTGGTCGCATCCGGCGTAATCTTCAGCGCCGCATCGCAATCGCCCAGCGCCGATGCGAGTGCGGCATTGTGCGTAGCCTTGTTCCAACAGAGATTGTTGAGCCCACCAACATTGCTGCCAACGGTGCTGCGTACGGTGGCGAAGTCTCTGTTCGCTTCGGCGTGTCGGCCACTCAGCTCGAATGCGATGCCTCGAAGTGTCGAAATGTTCGGATCGGCCGGGCGCGCGACGAGGATCCTGGTCGCATTGGCGATCACTGCGGCATAATCGCGCGATTCCAGATCGAGCCAGACCATGAAGTTTTGTGCGTCGATGGCGTCAGGATCCAATTTCAGCGCCGTGGCGACATCAGCCCGCCGACCAGCCATGTCGGCGGGCGGGCGGTAGCGAGCCCGCGCGAGATAATTGGATGCCGACGGCTTCAGACGTATGGCCTGGTCGAACTCGGCTGCGGACTCGTCCGGATGATGAAAATGCTGGTAGGTCGCTGCCAGCAGGACGTGAAGATAATCGTCGCGCGGGTTTGCAGCGACGGCTGCCTTGCCTTCGGCGATCGCGGCATCCGTCATGCCTTTGCCGATATAGGCGTTCAGCCGCGTCTCGTAGGCTTGATCCAGGGCAGGATCGTGTCGGATCGCAGCAGCGCCGTCCGAAAGCGCCTGATCGTAATGACGTGCAAGAAGATGTGCCTGGGCGCGGCCCGCCAGGATTTGGGCGTTGTTCGGTGACCGCGTCAACGCCTGATCATAGAGAGCTATCGCCGCCGCCGAATCGCCGTGGAAAGCCAGAAGTCTCGCAAGCGCCATTTGCGCGTCTGCCGCCTCCGGCAGAAGCGTCGTTGCGTGGCGCAGGTCCGTGATCGCACCGACCAGATCGCCCTGATTCTCGCGCAGCCCCGCGCGCATCCAGAAGGCGTTTCCGGAGTTCGGATCGAGCCTGATCGCTTCTTCCGCGTCCGCCAGTGCTCCAGCGATGTCGTTGATCTCGCCGCGTCCGCGCGCCCGGCGCAGATAATCCTCCGCCGTCTCGGGTTTGGAGGAGAGAATCGCCTGCTTCTCCTCCGGGGTAGAGCGATAGGCGGCGGTCACGCCGAGCAGCGGTTGATCCTTGGCCAGGTCGCGCAACGCCTTCTGCGCCGCCGGGGCATCGGCGGCCGGAAATTCGCGGGCGACCGCGCGTTGTCGGGTCTCGATCGTGAAGGTCGCGCCGTCGAGCCTGGCCTGGCGATAATATTCGATACCGGCGACGGTGCGATCGACGTTGGCGGTCTGGTTGACGAAGCCCTGCCCGCCATTCGGCAGCAGGATCGTCTCGTGCATCACGGTATAATCGGGATAGCCGACCGCGAACGGGGCGTCGCGATGAGGACCGGCAGGCCGGTCGAAATCGGCCTTCCAGCCGACCGCGGCGCGATCCGCTTCGTAGGACCAGCGCCAGTCGTGCTTCTCCAGCCCGTCCATCACCAGCTTCTCCTCGCCGGTGGCAGGATCCCAGGTGGCGCTGTAGCTCTTCGGCTCGACGTCGCTGTAAGCGCTTACGAAATAGTCGCGCAGCGCCTGCTGCCGCAGCTCCGGCGTCATGTTGTCGAGGCGCAGATGGGTGCCGAGCGCCTCGTCGCCGCGGCTGATCTCCTCGACATGGAACGGGAAGGGCAGGGTCGCGCCGGAGCGCATGTCGACCCGCAGCGTATATTCGTAGAGCGGCTTGGCCGGTACCGGCACCACCAGCGGCTCCAGCGTCGCGCCGGGCGTGCGGAGCGGCAGCGCGAAGCGGAAGTCGGGCACCTGAATATCCGCCAGCCGGAGGTCGCCTGTCCGGGTGCCGTCCAGCCAGTAGGTCTTGCCGCCGATCGCGGTGCGGACGATCACATGATCGAACAGGCCGACCATCGGCAGACGCTCGTCCATGCCGTCGCCGAGCTGCGAGCTGACGATCGCCGGATCCGCGGCGATCCCCAGGCCGTGCAGCAGCGCCAGCAGCAGCACCGTCTTGCCCTTGCAATCGCCGAAGCGGCGCTGCCACGTCAGGTCGGCGTCGGCCGGCACGAGCCCGCCGTCGCTCAGGCCGAGGAAGACGTAGCGAACCTTATCCTGCACCAGCGCCAGCGCCGCCTCGGCGCGCTTGGCGGGATCGGGCGAGAGTGCGGCGATGCGCGCGATCTCCGCCTTGAGCGGGACTGTCCGGCTTCAGCGCCGCCGCCTTGGCATAGAGCGGTGCGAACAACCCCGACAAGTCGCTCCAATCGTGCAGGGTGGTGAGCTGCAGATAGCGCGCCAGGGCGAAGCGAGGCGGCGCCTGGTTGGGTGGTATGATCGGGTCGACATTGTCGAGTGCGAGATCGATCATGGTCTTGCCGGCGGCGCGACGTGCGGTGATCCGGGGCAGCCCGTCATCCTGGCGCCAATGGATCGGCAGGGCGGCGTCCCACTCGGCATGCATGCGGACGTGCGCCGCCCGTGCCTGCGAACCGATCGCCAGGACCTGCTCGCTATTGCCGCGCAGCGTTGGATCCACGCTCCTGATGGTGGCCGCCTCGTCCAGAATGTCGCCGACCTGCAGTCCCTCCGGCTGGATCACCGCGGTGAGGACGCCGTCGAGCGTCGCATATTCCAGCCGGTTCTCGCGACGCAGCACGGTTAAGCCGTCGCCCTTGCCGAGCAGGTCGATGACCTTGCCGTCGCGAATGATCCGCAGGCGGTGCACCGTGAGCGTGCTGGTGTCCGGCTTCCACGGGAAAGTGAGCGTGCCCAGCGCGGTCAGCCCCTGCGGCGTCTGGATGCGCACCATGGTCTCGTTGTAGAACTCGCCGCCATTCGGCAGCAGCCGGGACTGCTGATCGCTGAGCAGGACGCGCACGGCATTCCGGTCCGGCGGCGCCGTGTCCGCAGGCACGTCCGCCACCTTCACCCACGATGGCGGCGGCCCGATCAGCGGCTTGTCGGCGGCCGGATTGGCCGCGACGATCGGCTGTGCCGAAGCAATTGCCGCGATCGCGGCCATCCAAACGCGCATGATACCCCCCTGTCGGGCCGCACTGTATTGCGGGAAACGTTCATGGCAAGCGATGCCCGCCAGACCGGATCAATGTCGGGCAATGCAGCCCGTCATCCGGACGGCTGCAGCAGATGTTCGTAAAGTTGCAGGTACTTGTCCGCCATCCGCTCGACCGTGAACCGTCGTTCCACCGCGCGGCGGCAGGCGGCGCGGTCGAGCTCGCCGACGCGGCCGATCGCCGCGACCGCCTCGTCGAACGTGTCGACCAGGAAGCCGGTGACGCCATGCTCGATCAGTTCGGGCATCGAGCCGCGATTATAGGCGATCACCGGGGTGCCGCACGCCATCGCTTCCACCACCGAGAGGCCGAACGGCTCGTCGAAGCCGATCAGGTGGAGCAGCGCCCGGGCGTGGCCGAGCGCGCGCGTGCGCGCGACGCCGCCGAGCGGGCCGTCGAAGACGATGCGGTCGCCATCGACATAGGGTTCGACCGCGCGCCGGTAATAGCCCTCGTCCTGGACGATGCCGGCCATCAGCAGGCGCCGGCCGGTGGCGAGCGCCGCCTGGATGGCGTCGCCCGCGCCCTTGTCGGGATGGATGCGGCCGAAGAAGAGCAGGTCGTCGCTGCCCTGTGCGTCGAACGGAAACTCCTCGAGGCGGATGCCGTGGTGGATGGTGGCGGCGTAGCGCAGGTCGGGGTGGCGGTCCGCGTCCGAGATGGCGACGTAGTGGACGCGATCCTCGTAGCGCTTGAACACCGGCACGATCCGCTCTGACGAGAAGCCGTGGATGGTCGTGACCTGCGGCGTGTCGACCAGGCGCGAGAAGGCGAGCGGCACGAAATCGGCCTGGTTGTGGATCAGGTCGAAGTCGCCGGCGCGCTCGAACACGTGGCTGACGTGCAGCATCTCCATTACCTTGGCGTCGAGCGTCGGATCCTCGGAGTAGCCGGCGGGCACGACCGCATCGAGCGTGCCCGCGGTCACGCTGTCGGCGGTGGCGAACAGGGTCACGTCGACGCCCCTGGCGACCAGCGCCTCGGTCAGCAGGCTGGTGACCAGCTCCCACGGGCCGTAGTGGCGCGGCGGCGTGCGCCACGAGATCGGTGCGAGCATGGCGACGCGCATCAGTTCGCCACCTGCAGCACCACGCCCTGATCGGCGGCGAGCCTGCCCGGCCGGTAGGGGCCGTGCGTGGTGACCAGCACCTCGCCGGCGGGCAAGTCGACCGGCGCCTCCCGGGCGCCGAAGTTCAATGCGATCACGATCCTGTCCATTCCCTGTTCCCGTTCGTACGCCACGACGTCACCGTCTGTCGCCAGCATTCGCAGCGAGCCCGATTGCAGCGCCGCGTGGGCCCGCCGCAAGCGGAGCAGCGCGCGGTAGAGCTGCAGCATCGAGTGCGTATCGGCGGCCTCCGCGGCGACGTTCCGGATCGGCCAATCCTCGTTCAGCGGCAGCCAGGGCGTGCCGGTGGTGAAGCCGGCCTGCGGCGTGTCGTCCCACGGCATCGGCGTGCGCACCGGATCGCGGCCGAAGCCCAGGCCGGGCTCGCGCAGTTCGCGCGGGTCCTGGACCCGGCCGCCGGGGATCGTGCCGTCGGTCAGGCCGAGCTCGTCGCCATAATAGAGGGTCGGCGTGCCGCGCAGCGTCAGCAGCAGCATCGCCGCGATCCGTGCCTGGCCCGGGCCGACGCGGGTGGCGATGCGGGGCCGATCGTGGTTGCCGAGCACCCAGTTGGGCCAGCCTCCGGTGGGCAGCGCCGCCTCATAATCGGCGATCATGCGGCGCAGCGCGGCGGCGTTCCACGCGGCGTCGATCAGCTGGAAGTTGAAGGGCAGGTGCACGCCCTCGCCGGCGGTGCCGTAATAGGCCATCAGCCGCTCGAGCGGCAGGTAGATCTCGCCCACCAGCAGCCTGCCGCCATAGCCGTCGGCCAGCGCGCGCATCTCGGCGGCGAGCGCGAAGATTTCCGGCTGGTCGGTCGAGTGGCGCTGCAGCACGCGATCCTTGTCGGCCATGCCGGTACGCCAGGCGGGGTTGGGCGGATTGTCGGGAAAGTCGGCGGCCTTGATCATGTGCCACAGGATATCGACGCGGAAACCGTCGACGCCGCGATCGAACCAGAAGCGCATCGCGTCGAGCATGGCGCGCTTCAGCTCGGGATTGCGCCAGTTGAGGTCGGGCTGCTCGCGCAGCATGGCGTGGTAATAATATTGGCCGGTGGCGGCATCCCACTCCCACGCCGGGCCGCCGAAGTCGCTGATCCAGTTGTTGGGCGGGCCGCCGTCGGGCGCGGGATCGCGCCAGATATACCAGTCGCGCCTGGGGCTGGTGCGCGACGATCGGCTCTCCCGGAACCAGGGATGCTGGTCCGACGAATGGTTCGGCACGAAGTCGAGCAGCAGCTTCAGTCCTCGGGAATGCGCGGCGGCAAGCAGCCGGTCGAAGTCGGCGAGCGTGCCGAACATCGGATCGACGCCGGTATAATCGGCCACGTCATAGCCGAAATCGACCATCGGCGAGGGATAGATGGGCGAGATCCACAGCGCGTCGACGCCGAGCGCGACCAGGTAATCCAGCCGCCGCTCGATCCCGCGCAGGTCGCCGACTCCGTCGCCGTCGCTGTCCTGGAAGGAGCGGGGATAGACCTGGTAGATCGTGCCGCCCTGCCACCATGCGGGCCCGCTCATGCGAAGCGGCGCTTGGGCAGGCGGGTGATGCGGCAGGCGAGGTCGGCCTCGCCGCTGGCGACGATATAGGTGTCGCCCGCGTCGACGATGCCGGTGGTGAAGACGACCTCGGTCGGCAAGTAGAGCTGGTGCGCGATCGGCGCGGTGAGCGCGGGATCGGCCTCCAGCAACGGCGTCTCGTCCTCCAGCCGCAGCACGCGCCACGGCTCGTCCCGGTCGAGCAGCGCCCAGAAGCTGCGATAGATGCCGACCTTCGCGCGCGTCTCCACGCCGTGGTAGATCATCAGCCAGCCGTCGTCGGTCAGGATCGGCTGGGTGCCGCCGCCCAGCTTCATCGACGACCGCGACCCCTTGCGCGCGCGCAGGAAGGGCTGGTCGAGCGGCTTCCAGTGGAGCGCGTCCGGCGACTGGGCGAGGTTGATGGACGGGCCGCCGATGTACGGCGCATCCTCGGGGTAGGCGAAGTAGACCTCGCCCAGCGGACGGGTGAGCGCGAGGAACTTGCCGCCGACCTTGCCCTCGAACAGGATCATGTCCTTGTTCTGGTGGTCGAGGACGATGCCCTCCAGCCGATAGTCGAGGCCGTTGGTCGAGATGTGCAGCGTGGTCGAGTGGCGCTCGGCCGACACCGAGCAGGTGGTCATGTACCAGATGTCGTCGATCTTCGTGATGCGCGCATCCTCGACGCCGTACTGCTGATAATCCGCCGCCGGTTCGATCGCGCGATCATAATGGACGGCGACGATCTCCCGCGCGTCGGGCGTGAGCTCGACCGGCAGCAGCCAGGAGAGCGAGGTCAGCGCCAGCTGGCGGTAGGCGCCGCCGCCGACGTCGAACTGGCGCGGATCGGTCATGGCG
>CAXTUG010000066.1:0-5577 GCA_964247375.1 uncultured Sphingomonadaceae bacterium | reverse complement strand
ACCCTTCTCGGACGTTAAGCTTGGAATGTGACCACAGGGCATGACGGTCGAGCACGTAGCCGGCATCGGTCCAGCGCAGCGCGCGGACGTGATCGTCCAGCACCGGCTCCCTGAGCGCCTCGGCGATGCGGACCATCATCAGCAGATTGCCGCCGGGCAGGCGCGTGAAGCCCGGATTGAACGCGCCGAGCACGTAGGTTTCCGCCGCCAGCGAGCGGCGGAGCGGCGATCTCGCGAGGTCGACGTCGCCAGGCGCGAAGATCAGGTAATCTTGCTCTCGGTCCATCTCCGCCCCTCGTTCCGGCCGCCGGCGATCAATGACGGGCGCGGCGATTTGCTCCCTTGCCACGGCAGGCAGGCGGGCGACACGCCTGCGACCGCGGCAGGACGTCACCGGCGCGAACCTCGCACCGCGACGGCAGGCGTGGCGTGACGGCCAAGAAACGATCCTGTGCAGCCGCAGATCAGGCGACGTAACGCTGCGGCATCAAAGGATATTTCCCGATGCGCGATCCTTCCTATGCGGGCTGGAAGCGCAGGCCGCCGGCCCGACGCGCCCTGGAGGGCAGGACCTCCTTCCTACGAGAGGCTTGCCAAAGGCCTTCGTGCGCGGAATAGCATGTGCAGCCTTGCAGAGAGGGGCCGCAAAAGGAGGACTTACGAATATGGCAAATGCACCCAAGACAGGCGGCATTCACAAGCCGGTGACGCCGTCGGCGGATCTCGGTGCGATCGTCGGCACCGGCGCGATGCCGCGCAGCGAAATCGTCAGCAAGCTGTGGGAGTATATCAAGAAGAACAATCTCCAGGACAGCAAGGACAAGCGTCAGATCAACGCCGACGCCAAGCTGGAGAAGATCTTCGGCAAGAAGAGCGTCAGCATGTTCGAGATGAACAAGCACGTTTCTGCGCACGTCAAGTAAGTGCTTCACGGCGGGCCGGCGTGCTGCGCCGGCCCGCCGATATGATCAGCCGGCGAAGGCCTGATCCGCCAATATCGATCAATGTTTCGGCGAGTACGCAGAGCGCAAGAATCCGGCTCGCGTACGTCGCGGTGATCTGCTAATTCGTGACTCAAATAAAAAGGGTCGCAAGCAATGGCTGACGAAAATTCCCAGGATATTCTGTCGCTCACCGCTGATGTCGTTGCCGCTCATGTCAGCCACAATCGCGTCGCGGCAGGAGAATTGCCGGACCTCATCACGCAGGTTCATGCGGCGCTCGCCGGCCTTGGCCACGAACCCGCGCCGTCCGAAACGACGGAGCTGAAGCCGGCAGTATCGGTCCGCTCGTCTGTCAAGCCGGATCACATCGTGTGCCTGGAAAACGGCAAGAAGCTGACGATGCTCAAGCGTTACTTGCAGACGAATTACGGCATGACGCCGCAGCAGTATCGCGCCAAGTGGAAATTGCCAGCCGACTATCCCATGGTCGCGCCCGATTATGCCGAGAAGCGGCGTACTCTCGCCAAGGCGATCGGCCTCGGTCGCAAGAGCGGGGAAAGTGCGCCGGCGTCGAAGCGTGGCCGCACCGCGCGCAAGTAAACCCGCAACGTTCGATTTTCCGAAGACGATGCGCGGCGGGATCGCATGACCGTCGCCCGTCCCAACGCCGTGCGTTTCGTGGTGCTGACGCTGCTGATCGACGCGATCGGCTTCGGCATCGTCATGCCGGTGCTGCCCGGCGTGATCATGAGGCTGGGCCATGTCGGCCTTGCCGATGCCACCCGTATCGGCGGCTGGCTGGCGGTGGTCTATGCCGGGGTCCAGTTCCTCGCCGGACCGACGATCGGCAACCTGGGCGACCGGTTCGGACGGCGGCCGGTGATCCTGGGATCGCTCGCCGGGTTCGCGGCGGACTATGCCTTGATGGGGTTGGCGCCGACGCTCGGCTGGCTGTTCGCCGGCCGCGCGCTCGCCGGCCTGTTCGGCGCCAGCTATGGCCCGGCGGGCGCCGCGATGGCTGATCTGTCCGCGCCGGAAGACCGGGCGCGCCATTTCGGAATGATCGGCGCGGCGTTCGGCATCGGCTTCGTGATCGGACCGGCCATCGGCGGCCTGCTCGGCGAATTCGGTGCGCGCGTGCCGTTCTACGCGGCGGCGGTCCTGGCGAGCGGCAACTTCGTGCTCGGGCTGTTCGCCTTTCCCGAGACGCTCGCGCCCGAGCATCGCCGTCCTTTCAGCTGGACGCGCGCCAATCCGCTCGGCGCGCTGCTCGCGCTGCGCCGCCACGGCGGCGTGATCCCGGTCGCGTTCGCCGGCTTCTGGTGGACGCTGGCGCACATGGTCTATCCCGCCACTTGGTCCTTCTACGCGATCGCGGCCTTCCATTGGACGCCGGGGCTGATCGGCGTGTCGCTGGCGCTGGTGGGCGGTCTCATGGCGCTGTCGCAGTGGCTCGTCGTCGGCCGCGTGGTGGACCGGTTGGGCGAGCGGCACGCCGCCGAGATCGGCATCGCGGCAGCGATGGCGGCGTTCATCGGTTATGCCGTGCTGCGGACCGGCTGGCTGGTCTTCCCGCTGCTGCTCGTCACGGCGGTGCAGAGCCTGGTGATGCCGTCCCTGAGCGGCATGATGTCGCGGCGGGTGCCGGCGAACGCGCAGGGTGAGCTGCAGGGTTTCAACGGCAGCATCGCCGCGCTCGGCGCGATCATCGCGCCGGCGATTTACAATCCGATGCTCGCCGTCTTCACCGGGCCGCACGCGCCGTTCCGCTTTCCCGGCGTCGCGTTCGCCATGGCGGCCGTCGCCGCCCTGGTGGCGCTGATCACCCTGCTGCTGCTGCGCCGGGCGCCGGCCGCACCGGCCGCCTGAACCGATCCGCTCAGATGCCGTCGGCCACGGGGTCGAGGCCGCGGGCGGCGAGCCGGTCCGCGAGATCGCGCGCGCACGCCTCCAGCCCGGCCGGCTCGGCCGAGCGGATCACGAAATTGGCGCCGGTACGGCCGTCGCGAAAGAAGGGATAGGAGCCGATCTGGCAGCCGTCGTGCGCACGCTCCGTATCGGCCAGCAGGTCCGCAATCTCGCTCTCCTGCACCCAGCAGCCGATCGTCGCCGAGACGAGCGGCCGCCCGCCCGCCAGCGTGCCGGCCAGGCTGTCGAGCATGGCCGCCGCGATGTGCGGCACGCCGGCGAGGATAAAGATATTGCCGACGCGGATGCCCGGCGCGCCCGAACGTCCGTTGATGATCAGCGCGGCGCCGGCGGGTGTGCGCGCCATGCGCAGCCGCGCCTCGGTCACGCCGCCGCGATCGGCATAATAATCCTCCAGCACGGCGCGCGCCTGCGGGTGCACGATCACGTCCAGTCCCAGCGCGGCGGCGATCGCGTCGACCGTGATGTCGTCGTGGGTCGGGCCGATGCCGCCGGTGGTGAAGAGATAGTCGTGCGACCCGGTGAGCGCGGTCACGGCCGCACCGATCGCCTCCAGCCGATCGGGCACGACGCGCACTTCGCGCAGCCGGATGCCCTGCAGGTTCAGCCACAGGGCAAGCTGCGCGATGTTCTTGTCCTGGGTGCGGCCCGAGAGGATCTCGTCGCCGATCACGCAGAGGGCAGCGGTCCAGATGCGTTCGGCCATGATCGCGCCCATAGCCCGGACGCGGAGCCTCGCAAAGGGTGGCGCGCGCGTCTATATCGGCGTCATGACTCAGTATCAGACCATTGCGGCCGACGAGGCCGTCGTGCGGACCGGCGCCATCAAGCTGTACGGAGCCGAGGGGTTCGAGGGCATGCGCCGCGCCGGGCAGCTGGCGGCGGAGATACTGGACGAGCTCGCCGTTCACATCCGGCCGGGCGTGACCACCGAGGAGATCGACCGGATCGTCTACGACATGACGGTGGCGGGCGGCGCGGTGCCGGCGACGCTCAACTATCGCGGCTATACGCACAGCTCCTGCATCAGCCTGAACCATGTCGTGTGCCACGGCATCCCTGGGCCGAAGACGATCCGCGATGGCGACATCGTCAACGTCGACGTGACGCCGCTGCTCGACGGCTGGCACGGCGACAGCAACCGCACCTACCTGGCAGGCGACGTGCCGCTGAAGGCGAAGCGGCTGGTCGAGGTCACTTATGAATGCCTGATGCTCGGCATCGCGGCGGCGAAGCCCGGCGCCCGACTGGGCGACATCGGCTACGCGATCCAGAGCTATGCCGAGCGACACCGCTACGGCGTGGTGCGCGACTTCTGCGGCCACGGCGTCGGCCGGCTGTTCCACGACGCGCCGGAGGTGGTGCATGTCGGCCGGCCGGGCACCGGTCCCGAGCTCAAGCCCGGCATGTTCTTCACGATCGAGCCGATGATCAACGTCGGCCGTCCCGACGTGAAGGTGCTGGACGACGGCTGGACCGCGGTGACCCGCGACCGCTCGCTCTCGGCGCAGTTCGAGCATTCGATCGGCATCACCGAGACGGGGGCCGAGATCTTCACCAAGAGCCCGAAAGGCCTCGACCTGCCGCATCGGCCGATCTGACGCTTTCGCGGGAACCGGGACGCGCGTCCGCTCGCTTTTCTCGTAGAGGAGAAGAGCGATGCCAGACCAGCCGCAGACCGATCGCACGAGCGAGGCGCGCGCCCATGACGACCACGAACTGATCGACAGCGCCGAGCGCGCGCCGTCCGCGCAGGGACGCAGCGGCGGTGCGACGGCGCTGGACGTCGGGACGCGCGACGAGGAGCGGCGGGGAACGGGCAACGATCCCGGTCTGACCGACGTCCACAAGAGCGACGAGGTTCAGCCGTTCGTCCCGACCCGCGCCGACAATGAGGGTGCGAACGGGTGATGCGCGCAGGGCCAGCCCGCTTCGCCTGATGCGGTAAGTTTCGGCGCGCGCCAGGGATCCGGCGTCCAGGCACGCCGACTGCTTCGCCGTACGCGCAACGGCATTCCGATTACGCCGGGCAGACCGAACCCGCCGGATCGGCCGCCAGGCGCAGGTCGGAGATGGCGACTGTGAAAGGTCCGGTCGTGCCGAGCGCGAACGGGGTCGCGACCGCGGCCATGTTCGCGCCATGGTCGCGGAAGCAGGCGAGCGGCACCTTGACGGTGCGCCAGTCCGGCCCGGCCTTGGCGAAGAACCGGCTGGCGTCGACGGTGCCGGTGCCGAGGCCGAGCTTCACGGGCCCTGCCGGCGCGCGATCGACGCGATAGGTGATCTGCAGCTGGATGTCGGCATTGACCTCGCGCTGCAGGTTCATGGTCGCGCTGCCGATCGCCACCGTGCCGGACCGGCCCGCCGCCCAGCTGAGCTGCGCCGCACCCTCCTGCATGGTGGCGCTGTCGACCGGCTTCAGCGTGACCGCGTCGTCGGCCAGGTAGCGGAACGGCGCGGGCACCTTGCCCTTGGCGAAGAACAGGCTGGTATTGCCGAGGCTCGGGTCGACGCCGGACACTTCGCTCAACGGCCCGACCGTGCCGCCGCGCGCGTAGCTCAGGCCGTAGCCGAGCCGGAACAGCGGGTCATAAGCCTTCTCGCCCGGATTGAGCGTGAACTGCGCCGCCGTCCTGGGCCAGCTGAAGGAGAGCGTGCCGTGGAAGTCGCGCCGCGGCCTGCCCGCGGCATCGCCGACCAGCGC
>CAXTUG010000065.1:0-13013 GCA_964247375.1 uncultured Sphingomonadaceae bacterium | reverse complement strand
CCCCCCCCCCGCCCCCCCCCCCCCCCCCCCCCCCCCCCCCCCCCCCCCCCCCCCGGGCCCCCCGGGCCCCCCCCCGCCCCCCCCCGGGGTGACGGATGGGAGTAGTGGCAGCCACTACTCGGTAGCCCGGAAGGCGTCGATTGCAGCCCACCCGTAGGCGCCGAGTGGACTTATCCGCCTGAAGCGACGCGCATCCATCCCGCCGAGTGCAATCACCGGCGTTCCAGCGCACACCGCCAGCAATCCGAACCGCACCGACCCAAGTGTCTTCGCACCGGGATGCGATCTTGTCGCGAACACCGGCGACAGGAAAACCGCATCTGCCGTCACCCGGCCCAGCTCCCGCGCGCCATGTACCGGCGCTGTCCGCAGCAGCTGCCGTGGCCGGGCGCGATGCGCGCTGCGGCCATGCACCCCGTCCGCGCGCCACGAGACCGCCTGCTGCATCGATCCCGCGAGCACGAGCACGAGGCCGCGCCGTCGCGTGACCCGCCGCACCCGCTCGAACAGCGCCCGTCGATCGGACGCCGCATAGTGGCGGAACACGACCCCGCTTCCACGCGGCAGCCGCGCCAATGCGACCCACAAATCCTCGCCCATGCGCTCGTCGGTCATCAGCCACAGGCGCGGGAGAGGCTGGCGGCGGCGCATCGGCATGACTTATAGCGCGGGCGTGCTCCTGACCGAAGACAGTCCCGCCGCCCGGCTCGCATCGATCCGCGACCGCATCGTCCGCGCCGCCGCCCTGGCAGACCGCGCCGCGAATGCAATCGAGCTGATCGCCGTTTCCAAGACGCAGCCCACCGACGCGATCGTGCCGCTGATCGAGGCCGGGCAGCGCAGCTTCGGCGAGAACCGCGTGCAGGAGGCCGAGGGCAAGTGGCCGGCGCTGAAGGCGGCCTGGCCCGACCTCCGCCTCCACCTGGTCGGGCAGCTCCAGTCCAACAAGGCGCTGGACGCCGTCGAACTGTTCGACGCGATCCACGCCGTCGACCGGCCGAGCCTGGCCGATGCGCTCGCCCGGGCGACCGCCCGCACCGGCCGCACGCCGACCCTGTTTGTGCAGGTCAATATCGGCGCCGAGACGCAGAAGGGCGGCTGCGCCATCGCCGACCTGCCCGAGCTGCTGGCGCACTGCCGCGCGCTGGACCTCGCCATCGCCGGGCTGATGTGCGTGCCGCCGGCCCACATCGAGGCCGCGCCCTACTTCGCGTTGCTGGCCAAGCTGGCCAGGGACCACGGCCTAGCCCAGCTGAGCATGGGGATGTCGGGCGATTTCGAGACGGCCGCCATGCTGGGCGCAACCTGCGTGCGGGTGGGTACAGCGCTTTTCGGGGAGAGATAAACCCCGTCACGCCAGCGTTCGCGGGCATGACGATCTAGGTTATCGACAGCAGGTTACCCGGCATCAGGCGCGGCAATAGCGCCAACAGCGCAGCTCGCTCGATCCCGACGCAGCCCTCCGTCGTCGCACCATCGCGCCAGCAGTGCAGGAAGATTGCGCTGCCGATCCCGGGCACCGGCGGCGCGTCATTGTATCCCAGCACCAATACCACGTCGTATAGCCCATCATCACGCCACAGCCGCTCCGCGGAGAATGGGTGCGGGTGGCGCACCGGGCAATTATAGGCGGGATCGTCCACCCCATCCGACCAGCCGTCGTCGGGCCGGATCCATCTCCACGGCAGCTGCAATCCCACCGGCACCGTAACGCGGTCCGGCCGGAACAGCACGCCGCGGATCGGCCAAGTCCCGGCCGGGGTGGCGCCATCCCCTTCCCGCTTGTCGGCGGCGGCAACGAGGCCGCCACGACCGATACTGCAGGCGATCGTCGCGCCATCGGCGTGGAGCTGACCGACCGCCGCATCGACGACCAGCTTCACAGCAGGTGGCCGGTCCGATCCCGCTTCACCGCGAGATAGTGCGCATTGTGCGGGTTGGGCGGCAGCGCGTGCGGCACGCGCTCGGCTACCGAGATGCCGGCCGCCTCCAGACCCGCGACTTTGGCCGGATTGTTGGTGAGCAGGCGCACCGCCGCCTGGTTCATCAGCCGCAGCATCGCCGCCGCCGTGCCGAAATCCCGTTCGTCCACGGCGAAGCCCAGCCGCAGGTTGGACTCGACCGTGTCGAAGCCCTGATCCTGCAGGGCATAGGCCCTCAGTTTGTTGATCAGCCCGATGCCGCGGCCCTCCTGCCGCAGGTAGAGCAGGATGCCCCAGCCGCTCGCGGCGATAGCCTTGATCGCCGCCTGCAATTGGGGGCCGCAGTCGCACTTGAGGCTGCCGAGGGCGTCGCCGGTCAGGCACTCGCTGTGCAGCCGCACCAGCGGCGGTCCGCCATCCGGCGTGCCGATCACCAGCGCGACATGCTCGGCCGCGTCGGCGGGTGCGCGGAACGCCACGATCTCGGCCGTCTCCGCAACGGCGACCGGCAGCCGCGCGCGTGCGACGATCGCCAGGCCCTGTTCCTGCGCGAAGCCGTCGATCTCCGCCGCCGTGACCGCCGCCTCGGCCGCGCCGTCGGCACGCACGAACAGGGCCGGCAGCAGCCCGGCGACACGCGCAAGCGCCAGCGCGGCGCGCGCCGCATCCACCTCGACCACGGCACGCGTGCGGTAGGGCCCCTTGAAGGGCATGGCGAGATCGTGCGCCGGATCGGCGAGCGCCATCGCCGCCGGCAGGTCGAGCCAGGGCACGCGTTCGATCCGCACCGGCGTCCCGGGCGTCGCCGCATCGCGCTGGTTGGCGAGCTTGAGCACCGCCGCGCGCTCTGCCGAGAGCAGCAGGTCGGCCGCGCCGTCGGGATCGAAGCCGGCGAGCCGGACATCGTCGGCACGCTCCACGGCAAGGACCAGCAGCGCGCCGTTCTCTCCGTCGACGCGGACCGGCCAGCCGCGCCGGAGCGCGTCGACCGCACGGGCGGCATTACGCGGATCGGTCACACCGCGAACTCGGTGACGAGCGGCACGTGGTCGGACGGCTTCAGCCAGTTGCGGCACGCCTCGTGCACCGTATGCGCAGTTGCCTTCGCCGCCACGTCGGCGCTTGCCCACATATGGTCGAGCCGCCGCCCGCGGTCGTTCACCGTCCAGTCGGGCGAGCGATAGCTCCACGAGGTGTGCAGCCGCGCCGGCGCCGGGTAGAAATGCCGGCCGAGATCGACCCAGTCGTGCGCCGCCTTCAGCCGGTCGAGCAGTTCGACCTCGACCGGCGTATGGCTCACCACGTCGAGCAGCTGCTTGTGGCTCCACACGTCGGACGGCAGCGGCGCGATATTGAAGTCGCCGACCAGCAGGGTCGGCTCGCTCAGGCAGCGCGACCACTCGATCATCCGCTCGACGAAGGCGAGCTTCTGCCGGAACTTGGGGTTGACCTCGGGATCGGGGATGTCGCCGCCGGCCGGCACGTAGACGTTCTCCAGCCGGAAGCCCGCCTCCAGCCAGATGCCGACATGGCGCGCCTCGCCATTGTCCTGCCAGTCGAACCGCCAGCAGTCGGCGGACGCGGTACGGAACGGGATGCGCGACAGGATGGCGACGCCGTGATGCATGCGCTGGCCGTTGAGCAGCTGGTGGGTGTAGCCCATCCGCCTGAACTCGGCCGCGGGGAACACGTCGTCGGCGGCCTTGGTCTCCTGCAGGCAGAGGACGTCGGGTTGCTCCTGCCTCAGGAACTGCTCGACAATCCCGATCCGCGCCCGCACCGAATTGATGTTCCACGACGCGATCTTGAGGGCAGCCATGGCGGGCATGTAGCGACGCGGGTGGTGCGAGGGAAGGCAGCGCTTCTCCCCTCCCGCTTGCGGGAGGGGCTTTCCCGCCTCGCTTTCGTCATCCTGATCGGGCAGAGGTCGGGCGATGCCCGCAATCCTCTCCGTCGCCGCCGCAACCAAACGCTACGCCTCCGGCCTGACCGCGCTCGACGCCGTCGATCTGGAGATCCGGCGCGGCGAGATCTTCGCGCTGCTGGGGCCGAACGGCGCCGGCAAGACCACGCTGATCAGCTTGATCTGCGGCACCGTCGCGATGACCTCGGGCACGATCATGGTCGACGGCCACGACATCCAGCGCGACTATCGTGCCGCGCGGCGCAAGATCGGGCTGGTGCCGCAGGAGGTGGCAGTCGACATCTTCGCGACCGTGCTGAACACGGCGCGGTTCAGCCGCGGCCTGTTCGGCAAGGCGCCGGACGAGGCCTATCTGGAGCAGCTGCTGCGCGACCTGTCGCTGTGGGACAAGCGCAACAGCCGCATCATCGAACTGTCGGGCGGCATGAAGCGGCGCGTGATGATCGCCAAGGCGCTGGCGCACGAGCCCGACCTGCTGTTTCTGGACGAGCCGACCGCGGGCGTGGACGTCAATCTGCGCCGCGACATGTGGGCGCTGGTACGGCGCCTGCGCGAGCAGGGCACCACCATCATCCTCACCACCCACTATATCGAGGAGGCGGAGGAGATGGCCGACCGCGTCGGCGTGATCGACGGCGGCAGGATCCTGCTGGTCGAGGACAAGGCCGCGCTGATGCGCAAGCTCGGCAAGCGGCGGCTCACGCTGACGCTGCACCACCCGCTGCAGGCGCTGCCGCCCGAGCTCGCCGACTGGTCGCTGGCGCTGGAGGAGGATGGCCACAAACTGGTCTACTCGTTCGATGCGGAGGCCGAGGCGACCGGCATTCCCGCGCTGCTGCGCCGACTCGACGGGCTCGGCATCGATTATCGCGACCTCGACACCGCGCGGAGCTCGCTCGAGGACATCTTCGTCGGCCTGGTGGAGCGTGCGGCATGAGCGGGGTCAACGGCTTCGGCATGGGCGCGATCTACCGGACCGAGATGGCGCGGACACTGCGTACCGTCTGGCAGAGCATCGCCACGCCGGTGATCACCACGGCGCTCTACTTCATCGTGTTCGGCGGCGCGATCGGCTCGCGCATCCAGCATGTCGGGGGCGTCGGCTACGGCGCGTTCATCGTGCCGGGGCTGATCATGCTGACCCTGCTGACGCAGAGCATCAGCAACGCCTCGATCGGCATCTACTTCCCGAAGTTCACCGGCACGATCTTCGAGATATTGTCGGCGCCGCTATCGACCATCGAGACGGTCGCGGCGTACGTGGGCGCGGCCGCGACCAAGTCGATCGGCATCGGCCTGATCATCCTGGTCACCGCCGCTTTCTTCACCGACGTGCGCATCCTCCATCCCGTCTGGATGGTGGCGTTCCTGCTGCTGACGTCGATCACGTTCAGCCTGTTCGGCTTCATCATCGGCATCTGGGCCAAGAATTTCGAGCAGCTGGCGATCATCCCCGCGCTGATCGTGACGCCGCTCACCTTCCTGGGCGGTGCCTTCTACTCGATCGACATGCTGCCGCAGCCGTGGCGCACGCTCAGCCTGTTCAACCCGGTGGTCTACCTGGTGAGCGGCTTCCGCTGGAGCTTCTACGGTATCGGCGACGTCGGCGTGGCGGCGAGCCTGGCCTTCACCGCCGCCTTCATGGCCGGCTGCCTGATCCTGCTCGGCTGGATCTTCCGCACGGGGTGGCGGCTCAAACCGTAGCGGGCCCAAGAAGCAATCATTCGCCCCGAGCGAACGCGGATGGAGAGGAGATACGCCCCAGAAAAGGAAGGGCCCCCGCTCCGGGGGCTGGAGCGAGGGCCGACCTGGCGTTCGTCACGCAGGTGGGTGGCGACATCAAACCCGGGCAACAGGGGGGAATCCCGGAAACGGCGTCGCAACCGCAAGACTGCTTCTAGGCGCTTCTTCCTGTCACCAGAATGAATGAAAAGGTTAATGTCCGCGGATGGTTGGCCGTGGGTCGCGCCATTGGAACGTTCCGTCGCTCACGGCGACTCCGAACTTCTGGTCCGACAGCACGGTGGTAGTGCGGTTGCCCTGCGCGTCCAATACGGTCCAGCCGGCGAGCACCAGCCCGGCCGGGCCGCCCGGCTGCTGCGCGAAACCGATCGTGATCGTGCCGAATTCGGGATGCTTGGGATCGCGTCCCTCGATCACGATCCGCCCGGCGGGACTGCCCGGCACGAGGTGCGCGTAGCGGGAGATGTCCTTCGACGGATCGAGCAGCAGCCCGAGCGGCGAGTTGCCGACCGGCCAGCGCGAGACCTGCGCCACCTGATAGTCGATCATGGTGAGCGCCTTGCCGTCGCCGACGATCAGCAGCGGCACCCCCTTCTGATACTGGAAGCGGATCTTGCCCGGCTGCTTGAGCGCGATGGTGCCGATCAGGGTGCGGCCGTTGCGGTCGGTCTGGGCGAAACTCGCGGTCATGGTGGTGAGCCCGCGCAGGTGCGCCTGCACCTGGGCGAGGCCGCCGGTCTGGGCGGCAGCGGGCGCCGCGATCAGCGCGGTGGCAACGGTGAAGCGAAGCATCGTGTCTCCCTGAAGGCGCGGCGTTGAACTCGGGGTGAACCCGTCAGGCCGGAGGCCGGCGCGGTTTGCGCCGTGCCATCGCCCAATCGCGCGCGGCGGCGATCTGATCCCGCACCATCTCTCCGTCGGCGGTCGCGTATCGCACCAGCACCGCCGGCCAGCCCTGATAATGCGGCGTCTGCCAGAACGTATCGGGATCGACCAGCATCAGCATCTCGACCTTGTCCTTCGGCAGGTGCAGGCAGAAGCTGTCGGGTTCGCGGCCGGGCGTCACCACCGGGCGGTCATTGGCCTTGACCGCGGGTCCGCCATAGTAGGTCGTCAGCACCGTATCCGACAGCGTTAGGGCGTAAGCCGCGATCTCGTCCCACCCTGTCTTCACGCGCGCCGTTCTTCGCGCAGCTTCTGCCAATAGGCCAGCCGTTCGGCGATCTTCGCCTCGAACCCGCGGGAGGTCGGCGTGTAGAAGGTCTGCGGCGCCATCTCCTCCGGCCAGTAATCGTCGCCGGAGAAGGCGTCCGCCGCGTCGTGATCGTAGGCGTAGCCCCCGCCGTATCCGATCTGCTTCATGAGCTTCGTCGGCGCGTTCAGGATGTTCTTGGGCGGCATGAGCGAACCCGTTTCCCTGGCGGAGCGTGCCGCCGCCTTGTAGGCGACGTAGCCGGCGTTCGATTTGGGCGCGGTCGCCAGGTAGACCAGCGCGTTGGCGATCGCGAGCTCGCCTTCCGGGCTGCCGAGGAAGTCGTAGCTGTCCTTGGCGGCGAGGCACTGCACCAGCGCCTGGGGATCGGCGAGGCCGATATCCTCGCTCGCCATGCGCACCATGCGCCGCAGCAGGTAGAGCGGCTCCTCGCCCGCCACGAGCATGCGCGCGAGATAGTAGAGCGCCGCCTGCGGGTCCGACCCGCGCACCGCCTTATGCAAGGCGGAGATCAGATTGTAGTGGCCCTCGCGATCCTTGTCGTACACCGCCATCCGGCGGTGCAGCAAAGCCGCCAGCCCGGCCGGGTCGAGCGGCTCCGCCAGGCCGACGGAGAACAGGGTCTCCGCCTGGTTCAGCAGGAAGCGGCCGTCGCCGTCGGCGCTGGCGATCAGGGCGGCGCGCGCGTCCGCCGTCAGCGGCAGGCTGCGTTCCTCGATCGCCTCGGCGCGGGCCAGCAGCGCCTCCAGCGCCGCCGCGTCCAGCCGGTTGAGGATCAGCACCTGCGCACGCGAGAGCAGGGCGGCGTTCAGCTCGAACGAGGGATTCTCAGTGGTGGCGCCGACCAGCACCACCGTGCCGTTCTCGACATAGGGCAGGAAGCCGTCCTGCTGCGCGCGATTGAAGCGGTGGATCTCGTCCACGAACAGCAGGGTGCGTTTGCCGGTGCGGGCATGGTCGCGTGCCTCGGCGAACGCCTTCTTCAAATCGGCGACGCCGGAGAATACCGCCGAGATCGCGACGAAGCGCAGGCCCACCGCGTCGGCGAGCAGGCGGGCGATACTGGTCTTGCCGGTGCCCGGCGGCCCCCACAGGATCATCGACGACAGTCGGCCCGCCGCGACCATTCTCCCGATTGCGCCCTCGGGCCCGGTCAGGTGGTCCTGGCCGATGACCTGATCGAGCGCGGCCGGACGCAGCCGATCCGCCAGCGGCGCAGCCGGATCGAGCGGCGGCGCGCTGTCCGGCAGCGGATCGTCGGCGAAGAGGTCGGCCATGGGAAAGATATAGAAGTGACGCGATGCATTCGCCACCGGCACGCCCCTCCCGCTCGCGAGAGGCTTAAACACTCTTGCCAAACAGGCATCAAGATATATCTTGAGTGCACTTGATTCGCACAGGAGTGTTTATGTTTGGATTTCACCACCGCCATCACGGCGACCGCCACGCGCACATGTTCGGCCCGCGCGGCGGCATGTTCCGGCGCGGCGGCTTCGAGTTCGGCTGGAATTTCGACGAGGAGGGTCGCGGCCATGGCGGGCGTCACGGCGGCCGGCGGCGCATGTTCGACGGCGACACGCTGCGGCTGATCCTGCTCGCTTTACTCGAGGAGCAGCCCCGTCACGGTTACGACCTGATCCGCGAGATCGAGGAACGGACCGGCGGCGCCTATGCTCCCAGTCCAGGCGTGGTCTATCCGTCGCTGACGATGCTCGACGAGATGGGCCATATCGACGAGGTGAAGGAGGAAGGCGCGCGCAAGCGCTTCGCCATCACCGATGCCGGCCGGGCTCATCTCGCGGAGAAGCGCGAGGAGGCCGACGTCCTGCTGCAGAAGCTGGCGGCGATCGGCGAGCATAGCGCGCGGCGCGACCGGGCGCCGATGCGCCGGGCGATGAGCAGCCTGCACATGGCGCTGGGCCAGGCCATGGCGGGTGGAGACGAGACCCGCGCGCACGCCATCGTCGACATCCTTGACGAGGCCACTCGCAAGATCGAACGCCTGGAGCCGTGACGCGACTGGCGATGCTGCGGCGGCGGCTCGGTCTCGGGTCCGCCGCCGCCGGTCTTCCTCATCCCGGAGCTATTCTGATGTCCCAAGATTTCTCGACCGCCGCCGCGGTGCCGACGCGGAGCGGCAGCCGCTACCTGCAGCAGCTGTGCAAGCATTGGCAGCATAACCTGGCGGTAACGTTCACCCCCGAGCACGGGACCGTGACCTTCCCGCGCGATGCGCGCGGCGCCGATTATCCTGGCGACGCGCTGGTGACGTTCGATGCGCGCGACGAGGCGCTCGACGTCCGCATCGACGCCAGCGCACCCGAGCAGCGGGACGCGCTCAAGGGTGCGGTGGCGCGACACCTCGACCGCTTCGCCTTCCGCGAGGCGCCGTTAGCGTTCGAATGGCGGGATAACTAAGCTCTTCCGTTCGCCCCGACGAACGGAAGAGAGTGGTCCTAAGCCCTCTCCGGCAGCGCCCCGGACAGGATCGTGCCCGCCGGCGCCGCTTCGCCGCGCGAGTAGGTGCCGACCAGCAGGCCGGCGGCGAGGACGCGTCCCTTCAGTGCGGCGACGACCGTCCCGCGATCCGGATTGGCCCTGAGCGGCGGCGTGTCGCTGAGCGCGAACAGCTGAAAGACGTAGTCGTGGCTGCCGTGTCCGGTCGGCGGGTCGGGCGGGAGCCAGCCTTCGGTGAAGAAGCTGCTGCGACCGACGTCGCGCCCGTCCGGGCCGCCCGCTCCGTCCCTGGCGATCGCGCCCTCGGCCAGGCGGCGCTCGTCGGCGGGAATGTTCCAGACGACCGCATGGACCAGCGGCAGCCGTGCGGGTGCGTCCGGGTCCTCGACGATCAGCGCGAAGCTGCTCGCCCCCTCCGGCGGGTCGCGCCAGACGAGCGGCGGCGACACGCCCTCGCCGTCTTCGGTGAAGCGCTCGGGCAGGCGCGCGCCGTTGGCGAAGGCGGGGCTCTGCAGGTCGAGGCTTTCGGCGCCGACGTTCAGGTCATGGTCGACGATCACCAGCTTGGCATGACCGGCGCGGACGCTGCGGAGCATCGCGCCCAGCCATTGCGGAACATGTTCGAGCATCGGGATACCTCGCTTCCACAGTATCAACGATCCATGCCGCGGACGGCTCCGCGGGAGCCTGTGCCGCATCCGCTCGTTGGCACGGCATGGCACAAGATCATGCTCCACGTCCGCTGCGGCTCGGCTTCCCGGTCAAGGTGATCGGCCGGCCCGGGCTCAAGAGCCAGGATACGCGCCGCTGGCAGAGCGGGCCGCATCTGCGCACCTCGTTGGAAGAGCTGGATCGCGTGCTCGATTACCTGCGCGACGAGCAGATCGACATGTATCGCCTGTCGTCCGACATCGCACCCTATGCGACCCATCCCGACCTGCCGCAATTCCACCAGCAGCTCGCCGAGGCCGACGCCGAGTTGCGCGCATTCGGCGCCAAGGCGCGGGCGCAGGACGTGCGGCTGAGTTTCCATCCGTCGCAATACGTGCTGCTGAACAGCCCCGACCCGACGCTCACCGCCAAGAGCATCTGGGACCTGGCATCTCAGGCAGAGATGCTCGACCGAATGGCGCTCGGGCCCGAGGCGGTGATGATCACGCATGTCGGCGGGGTCTATGACGACCACGCCGCCAGTCGTGCGCGCTGGATCGATGGCTGGAACCAGTGCCCGGATCATGTCCGACACCGGCTGGTGCTGGAGAATGACGACCTTCGCTTCTCGGCCGCCGACGCGCTCTGGATCCATGCGCGGACCGGCGTGCGGCTGGTGTTCGACTATCAGCATTTCTGGTGCCTCAATCCCGAGGGGCTGGAGATGCGCGACACGCTGGAACGCTTCCTCGCCACCTGGCCCGACGGCGTGCGGCCGAAGATCCACTTCTCCTCGCCGCGCACCGAAATGCGCGAGGTCAAGCAGCAGATCACCGCCAAGGCACGCGCCAGCGGCAAGGTGACGCGCAAGGGCGAGCTGACCAAGGCGCCGGTCAAGGCGACCAGCCGGATCAAGACGGTGCTGCGGCCGCCGATCTGGACCGGCCACGCCGATTTCACCAACCCGTTCGAGTTCGCGACCTTCATGCGCATGGCCGAAGGGCTGGCGTTCGACGTCATGCTGGAGGGCAAGTCGAAGGACGTGAACCTGCTGAAGCTCCGGCCGGACCTGCTGCGCTACGCCCCCGACGTGGCGGCGCGCTTCGGCATCCATGCGGAGGACGCGGCGCGGCTGGCGGCGGACGAAGCCGCGCTGGATGGACATGTCGGTGCCGAGAGCGAGCCCGACGTCGACGAAGGCATGCTGGAGGCGGCGGAATAGGTCTGCCGCGGAACGGCGCAGCTTCCCTCGCCTCGTCGCGCCGCCTAGATGGGCAGTGCCCTGCCGGAACGATCCCCACGCATGCTCCGCCGGCTGATCATCGGCGCCGCCGTCATACTGGCGCTCCTGCTGCTGGCCGCATGGCTGTCACGGTTTCGCGTGGCGACCGCGATGGTCGAACGCAGGCTGGCGGCGGCGCACGTGCCGGCATCCTATCGCCTGACGCGGATCGGCCCGTTTCTGGAGCGGATGGAGAATGTCCGGATCGGCGATCCGGCGGCGCCCGACCTGATCGCCCGACGGATCGACGTGATGATCGGCTATGATCTCGCTGGTCCGGCCGTTCGCGGGATCAGGATGGACGGCGTGCGCCTGCGCGCCGGTGTGGGCGCGAACGGCATCCGCCTGGGCGCGATCGACCGCCTCCTGCCGCAGACGCGCGACGGTGCCCCCGCCCTGCCGAATCTCTATCTGTCGCTGAACGACGCGCTGCTCGTGCTGGCCACGCCCAACGGCGCCGTCCGCGCCAGCCTGTCCGGCAGCGGCAATCCGCAGCGCCGCTTTACCGGGACGGCGCGGGTCGCGGCGCCGGCGCTGCGCTTCGCCGGCTGCGCAGCGATCGGCATCACCGCAAATCTGCGGATCCTGGCGCGGCAGGGCGCGCCGCGTGCGAGCGGGCCGGGGCGGCTGCCGCGGGCGACCTGCCCCGGGCTCGCGCTAGGCGCCGGCACGGCGGAGCTCGCACTGGCATCCGATCGCACCTTCGGCCGCGTGACCGGCGACGGGCGGATCCACGGCTTTGCCGGTCGCGCAGGTCCGGCGCGATTCGCCGGTGTGTTCGGGACGGTGCAGGGCGCGCACGGCGGCGGCCTGGCGACGGGCACGGCCGATCTTGCGCTGCGGCGACTGGCCTTTCCCGCCGAAGCAAGGACGCTGGCGCGCTATGCGCCGATGCTGGACAATACTCCCGCGGCGGCGGTGGCGCGGCAGGCGATCGCAGGACTCGTCCGGCTGCTCGGTCGATCGGACGTCGAGCTGCGGATCGCCGGCAATCGGTCGAAATCGCGGACGGAGCTCCACCTGCAGCACGCGGAGCTTCAGGGTGCCGACGGAACGCTGGTCAGCGTCGCCGAGCATGACGGGCTGGTATGGACCGATCGCGGCTGGCGTATCGACGCGGATGCGACGACGCGCGGCGGAAGCCTGCCCGCGCTGGCGCTGTACGTGCGACAGGACGGACCGGGCGAAATCCTGACCGGCACTGCGGCGCTCACGCCCTATCCCGCCGGGAGCAGCCAGATCGCGGCGACCCCGATCCGCTTCGCTTGGGACGGCAGGCGCGGCGTGGTGGACACCGTGCTGTCGATCGACGGCCCGATCGGAAGCGGGTTCGTGCGCGGCCTGACCCTGCCGCTGCGTGCGACGACGCGCGCGGGAGGGGCGCTGGTGATCGACCAGGGTTGCCAGCAGGTCGGCTTCGCCGAGTTGCGGCTGGCGTCGTTCGTCTTCGGCCCGTCCGATACGACGCTCTGCGGCGCGCCGATCTTCGCGCGGAAACGCGACGGCAGCATGCGCCTGAACCTGCGCACCGGTGCGATCCGGATGGCCGGATACACGTCCGCCGGCGCACCGGCACTGCTGACGGCCGCCGGCATGCGCATGGATATGCACGGTTTCGCCGTCCAGTCCGCGACCGCGCAGCTGGGCGACCCGGCGCAGCCCACCCGCCTGGCGGTCACGTCGCTGACCGGCAGCTTCGCGGCCGACACGGTCGGCGGATCGTTCGCCGGCGCGGACGGCGCGATCGGCAGCGTGCCGCTGACCGTCGCCGATGCGGACGGGCGCTGGATATTCGCCGGCAGCGCGCTGCGGCTCGCCGGC
>CAXTUG010000064.1:1692-13044 GCA_964247375.1 uncultured Sphingomonadaceae bacterium | reverse complement strand
GCTTGAGCTCATCAACCTCGGGCCGGAGAAATTCGATCGCCATTACAGTCTCCATTCACGAGCGGAACACCGCTTTGCCCCAAAGTGCCCCAACTGATTCGCGGGTGCGAGCGGTTTTTAGGGTTAACGGCAACTTTTCCTGTTGATCGTTTCCGATGCGGCCGAAGGACAGCCGATCATTCGTCGTTATCCCGCTCTCTCTTCGTCATCCCCGCGCAGGCGGAGATCCATTAGCAGAGCCGCTGCGCTTCTGCTTCTCCGTTCGACACCATGGATTCCCGCCTGCGCGGGAATGACGGAGGATAAGAAATGCCGATCTTCGCGCACGCCTATCCATATCCAGCGTCCTCATCAGTACCCGCTCCGCACCGCGGCGATCAGCCGCTGCACCATGCCGGACCGCGACAGGCGGCCGACCGGCTGCGCGGCCGGCACGGAGCGAAGATCGATCGGATCGGAAGCGGCATAGAGGACCAGCCCCGTCAGCGTGGCGAAGCTCATGCCCGAATGCGCCTCCGGCATGCCGATCAGCCCGCGCGGCCGCCCGACCCGGACGGCGCGGCCGAGCACGCCCTGCGCATAGTCGGCGATGCCCTTGAGCTCGGCACCGCCGCCGGTGAGCACCAGCCGGCGCGCGATCGGACCGGTGAAGCCGAGCGTCTTCAGCGCCTGCTCGATCGCGGCAAACCAGTGTTCCAGCCGCACGCGGATCACGGCGATCAGCTGGGCGCGGCTGATGCGCAGCGGCTCCGCCCCGTCGGCGCCGCCCGCCACCTCGATCATCTCGTGATTGTCGCGCGGCGAAGTCTGCGCCGAGCCGTGGAAGCATTTCAGCCGCTCCGCCTGCGCCCGGCGCATGCCGAAGGTGGAGGCGATGTCGTCGGTGATCGCACCGGCGCCCGCCGGCAGCGAGGCGAGCCCGACCAGCAGCCCGCCCGCGAACAGCGACACGTTGGTCACGCCGGCGCCGAGCTCCACCAGCGCGACGCCGAGCTCCCGCTCCTCTTCCGACAGGCAGGACATGGCGGTGGCGATCGGCGAGGCGACGATCGACTTGACCGCAAGGTGCGCGGACCGGACGCACAGGTCCAGGTTGCGGACCGGCGACGGATCGGCCGACACGACGTGGATGTCGACGCCCAGTTTCTCGGCATAAAGGCCGAGCGGCTGGCGCACGCCGTTCAACCCATCCAGCGTATACAGCGCCGGCTGGGCGTGCAGCACCAGCCGCCCCTCCGGATCGATCGAGTTGCGGCCGGCGGCGAGCAGTTCGTCGATGTCGCGCTGCTCGATACGCTGGCCGCCGAGCGCCACTTCCACCGAGGCCACGTCGCTGTAGAGGCCGCCCGCGGAGAAGCTGACCCACACCTCCTCGATATTGGTCCGCGCGATCCGTTCGGCCTGCTCCACCGCCTCGCGGACGGCATGCTCGGTCCGCTCCATGTCGGTGATGAAGCCGTGCTTGACGCCGCGGCTCTCGCGCTGGCCGGTGCCGAGCACCTGCAGCCCGCCCTCGGCCGGCTGTGCGATCAGCGCCGCGATCTTGGACGAGCCGATGTCGACCGCCGTGATCAGGACTTCGGAGCGGGGTTGCGCCATGGACGTCAGCGCCTCACGCCGGCGTCGCCGGCGCGGGCGTGGCGGCCGCGGGATCGACCGGGGGCGGCGTTGGATCCTGGATGCGCGTGCCGGGGTCGCGCGAGGTGCGCACCACCATCTTGCCGGGTTCGCGCATGTCGATCCGGACGTAACCCTGGCCGAGCAGGCGCGCCTCCTGATCCTTGTGCGCGAAGGTCGCGAGCGCCTTGATCGCCTCCGCGTCGCCCTCGGGCAGCGACAGCGTCTCGCCCGACTGGAAGCGCAGGTCCCAGCGGCGCCGGCCAACCCAGGTCGCCCCGTCGATCAACTGGCGGAGCGGTGCCTGGCTGGCGATCAGCGCGCGGAGTCGGTCGACATGGGCCTCGACGCCGTCGCCGATGACGAGCGGCAGCTGGACCGGCATGGTGCGGGCATCGACCGCCGAGAGGATGTGTCCCTGCGCGTCGATCAGGAACAGCTGCTGGTTGCGTTGGAGCACGGCGGCCGGAACGCGCTCGACGAGATCGATCGCCAGCGTGTCGGGCAGCCGGCGGGAGACGCGCGCATCCTCGAGCCAGCCGATCTGCAGCAATTGCGCGCGGAGCTGGCCGAGATCGACCAGCGGCATGTCCTGGCCGTGCGCCTCCGACACGATCCGGTAGACCAGGTCGCGGTCGACCTGCTTCAGCCCGGTCAGCTGGATGTTACGGACGACGAAGCCCATGTGGCCGAGCCCGTGCGCGGCGGCCAGCCCGGTCATCTGCGGCACGCCCATCGCCGCCAGCCCGCCGACGACCCCGGCGATGACGAGCAGGCCCAGCGTCCAGTTACGGACGCCGCGCAGAAATCCGTCGGGTAGCGGGATGCGCGGCAGGGTACGTTCGGCGGTGCGCGCGGGTGGACGCCGCCGCGGCGTAGCCTTGGCCCCGCGCGCCGCCGTCCCGCCGCGGCCGCTACGCGCCGTTACCTGCGCACGGGACCGGCTCACCGCATCGCCTCGTCGATGATCGCCTGAACCAGCGCTTCGTAGCTCATGCCGACCAGCTTCGCCTGTTCCGGCACCAGGCTCAAGGGGGTCATGCCCGGCTGCGTGTTGACTTCCAGCAGGTAGAGACCCTCGACACCCTGCGCATCGTCCCAGCGGAAGTCGGATCGCGACGTGCCCTTGCAACCGAGCAGCCGGTGCGCCTGCAGCGCCATGGCCAGGCACGCCTCGGCGATGTCCGCCGGAATGTCGGCCGGGCAGACATGCTCGGTCATCCCGTCGGTGTACTTGGCATCGTAGTCGTAGAAGCCGCTCTTCGGCTTGAGCTCGGTGACGCCCAGCGCCCGGTCGCCGACAACCGCGGTGGTGAGTTCGCGGCCGCGGATGAACGGCTCCGCCAGCAGCGCGTCGAAATGCGCCCAGGGTCCCTCGACCTGCCGCCCGATCGGGTTGCCGTAATTGCTGTTGTCGGTGACGATCGCGACCCCGACCGACGATCCCTCGTTGACCGGCTTGACCACGTAGGGCCGCGGCAGCGGATCGGCTTCGAACAGGCTGGCCGACCGTACGATCCGGCCGCCCGGCATGCGCACGCCGTGCGGCACCAGCTCGTTCTTGGTGAGCTGCTTGTCGATCGCGATCACCGACGTGGCGAGCCCGGAGTGGGTGTAGCGGATGCCCATCAGGTCGAGCATGCCCTGGATCGTGCCGTCCTCGCCCGGCGTGCCGTGCAGGGCGTTGAACACCACGTCCGGCCGCGCCGCGCGCAGGTGCGCGGCGACGTCCCGGTCCATGTCGATCCGGGTGACGCGATGGCCGAGCGCCTCGCACGCCTTGGCGACGCCCTCGCCCGAGACCAGGCTGACCTCGCGCTCCGCGGACCAGCCGCCCATCAGCACCGCGACGTGGAGGGTCACGCTCCCTGCCCCACGCGCTGGATTTCCCATTCGAGCAGGATGCCGCTCCGTGCCCGAACGCGGCGGCGGACCTCCTCGCCCAGTCCCTCGATCTCCGCCGAAGTGGCGGCGCCCAGGTTGAGGAGGAAGTTGCAGTGCTTCTCCGACACCTGTGCATCGCCGATGCGCAGGCCGCGACAGCCGGCGGCGTCGATCAGCTGCCACGCTTTCGCGCCGTCCGGATTCTTGAAGGTCGACCCGCCGGTGCGGCTGCGCAGCGGCTGCGACGCCTCGCGCTCTGCGGCGATGCGATCCATCTCCGCCTGGATCACGCTTGCATCTTCGGGATGGCCGCGGAAGGTTGCCGCGACGACGATGGCGCCGTCGGGCAGGTCGCTGTGGCGATACGTGTAGCCGAGATCGGCCAAGGCGAGCGTGCGCCGCTCGCCCGAGCGCAGGACGACGTCGCATTCGACCAGAACGTCCTTCACTTCGCGGCCGTACGCGCCGCCGTTCATGCGCACGAAGCCGCCGACCGTGCCGGGAATCGATCGCAGGAACGCGACGCCGCCGATGCCTGCATCCCGTGCGGTCGAGGAGACGAGGATCCCGCTGGCGCCGCCGCCGCAGCGGAGCGTCGTCGCATCGAGCCGTTCGGCGGTGGCGAACGGCTTGCCGAGCCGCACCACCACACCGGGCACGCCGCCGTCGCGCACGATCAGGTTCGAGCCGAGGCCCAGGCCCATCACCGGCACCGCCGGATCGAGCCCGGCGAGGAAGCGCGCGAGGTCGTCGGTATCCTTCGGCTCGAACAGCCACTCGGCCGTGCCGCCGGCCTTGAACCAGACGAGCGGCGCCAGCGGTGCGCGCTCGGTGAGGCGGCCTTCGGTGCGCGGAAGGCTCATAGCTGCCGTCATTTGACCGCGCCGCCCCGTCCGCAGATCAAGCGACAACCCTCCGTTCGCTCTGAGCGAAGTCGAAGGACGCTTGGGCTGTCGGTTGTGCAGCGTGCTTCGACTTCGCTCAGCACGAACGGGCTTGGCAGCAGGGTCACGCTTGGCGCGCTTTGCCGATCGCGTCGGCCAGACCGGCGGCCCACTTGGTGATGTCCCCCGCCCCCAGGCAGATGATCATGTCGTCAGGCTTGGCGATCTGCGCCAGCTCGGTGGCGAGCGCGTCCGGTCCGGCAATCTCGTGCGCGGCGCGGTGGCCGCGCATCTTGAGGCCGGACACCAGCGCCGCGGCGTCGACACCCTCGATCGGCTGCTCGCCGGCGGCGTAGACGGGCGCCACATAGACCATGTCGGCGTCGTTGAAGGCCGCCTGGAAGTCCGCCATCAGGTCATGCAGGCGGGTGAAGCGGTGCGGCTGGACGACGGCGATCACCCGGCCCCGCGCGCCTTCGCGGGCGGCGGACAGCACGGCGCGGATCTCGACCGGGTGGTGGCCGTAATCGTCGATGATCGTAACGCCGTCGACCTCGCCCACCTTCGTGAAGCGCCGCTTGACGCCGCCGAACTTGGCGAAGCCCGTGCGGATCACGTCGTCCGGCACGCCGAGTTCCAGGGCGACGCCGATCGCGGCGAGGCTGTTCTGGACATTGTGCCGGCCCGGCATCGGCAGCTCGATATCCTCGATCGAGCGGGTCGATCCGTCGCGCTGGCGGATGATGCACTCGAAGCGGTTGCCGCCGGGAATGGGCGTGACGTTCACGCCGCGCACGTCGGCCTGGGCCGAGAAACCGTAGGTGACGACGCGGCGGTCGCGCACGCGCGGAATGATGGCCTGCACCTCCGGATGGTCCAGGCAGAGCAGGGCCGCACCGTAGAAGGGCACGTTCTCGATGAACTCGACGAAGCCGTCCTTCACCCGGTCGAACGAGCCGTAATGGTCGAGATGCTCGGGATCGATGTTGGTGACGATCGCGTAGGTGCCGTCCAGGCGCAGGAAGCTGCCGTCGCTCTCGTCGGCCTCGACCACCATCCAGTCGGATGCGCCTAATCGGGCGTTGGAGCCGTAGCTGTTGATGATGCCGCCGTTGATCACGGTCGGATCGACTCCGCCCGCGTCGAGCAGAGCCGCGATCATCGACGTGGTGGTCGTCTTGCCGTGCGTGCCGGCGACCGCGACGGTCGACTTGAGCCGCATCAGCTCGGCCAGCATCTCGGCGCGGCGCACCACCGGCACGCGCTTCTCCAGCGCGAGCTCCACCTCCGGATTTCCGCGCTTGATCGCGGTGGAGGTTACCACCACCGCCGCATCGCCCAGATTCTCGGCCTTGTGGCCGATCGCGACCGGAATGCCGCGCTGGCGCAGACCTTCCACGACATAGCCCTCCGCCACGTCCGAGCCCTGCACCTTGTAGCCGAGATTGTGCATGACTTCGGCAATGCCGGACATGCCGATCCCGCCAATGCCGATGAAGTGGATCGTGCCGATGTCGGTCGCGACGCCCCTCATGCCGAGCGTCCTTCCACTCGGGTCGCCGCGCCGGCAGGGCGTCCAGCCAGCGCCGACTTGGCCTGACCGCGCTGGTCGTCGCCGATGGCGTCCATCACCGGGGTGCGGCCGAAGCTCTCGACCAGGTCGGCCAGATCCTCGGTCGCGCGAGGACGGCCGCACGCCTTGGCAGGCGCCGCGGCGGCTATCAGCGTCTCCGGATCGCCGGCAAGGCTCGTCAGTTCGGCGGCGAGCCGGTCGGGCGTGAACTGCGCCTGCGGGAGCGCGCGCGCGCCGCCGGCGCCCGCCATCGCATGCGCGTTCGCGGTCTGGTGATCGTCCATCGCGCTCGGCAGCGGCACGAGGATGGCCGGGCGGCCGGCAACGGTGAGTTCGGCGATGGTCGAGGCGCCCGCGCGGGCGATGACCAGATGCGATTGGGCGAGCACGGCAGGCAGGTCTTCCAGATAGGTGGTGAGCTCGGCATCGATGCCGAGTTCGCGATAGGCGGCGCGAACCGCGTCGATGTCCTCCGGCCGGCATTGCTGCACGATCCTCAGCCGCTGGCGCGTCTCGGCAGCCAGACGGCCGAGCCCGGCAGGCACGACGGTCGAGAGGATGGTGGCGCCCTGGCTGCCACCGGTCACCAGCAGGCGCAAGGGCAGATCGGCGCCGACCTCCGGAAAGCGGGCGCGGCCGATCGCCTTCACTTCCTCGCGTACCGGATTGCCGACCAGGTGCGTCTTGGCGGCGAAGCGGGGCTTCAGGCGCTGCACGACCGGGTAGGCGGTGGCGATCGCATCGACCCGCCCCGCCAGCAGCCGGTTGACCCGGCCGAGCACGGCATTCTGCTCGTGCACCGCGGTCGCGACCCCGCTGTCGAGCGCGGCCAGCAGCGCGGGCAGCGCGGGATAGCCGCCGAAGCCGACCACGGCGGTCGGCCTGACCTCGCGATAGAGGCGCCGCGCCATCTCGCGTCCGGCACGGATGCCGAGCCAGGCGCGGAACCAGCCGAGCGGCCCGCCCGCCACCCGTCCTGCCGGCATGACGCGCGTCTCGACGTCGCCGAA
Organism: uncultured Sphingomonadaceae bacterium; assembly: GCA_964247375.1. Classification (GTDB taxonomy): domain Bacteria; phylum Pseudomonadota; class Alphaproteobacteria; order Sphingomonadales; family Sphingomonadaceae; genus Sphingomonas_I. The sequence goes on along the minus strand of CAXTUG010000064.1, from coordinate 6,076 downwards.
CAGGCCGGGAATGCGCCTGCCGCGCTCGTCGGTGATCAGCGCGACGCGATGGCCGCGGCGCGCGAGCTCGTGCGCCAGCGCATGCGCCGGCACCATATGCCCGCCGGTACCGCCGGCGGCGAGGATGTAATGGCGCTGGACCGTCACCTTGCCCCCTGCCCTCCCCAGGTGACGACGTAGGGCGAGCGCATCAGGTACGGATTCTTGCGGGTGAAGGCGAGGAGCAGGCCGAAGCCGATCGACAGCGCGATCATCGACGAGCCGCCATAGGAGATGAACGGCAGCGTCATGCCCTTGGACGGCGCCAGGTGGACGTTGACCAGCATGTTGATGAGCGCCTGCAGCCCGAACTGGGTGACGAGGCCTGCGCTGGCGAAGAACAGGAAGCGATCCTCCTCGTGCAGCAGCTTGACGAATACGCGGACGACGATCGCCAGGAAGATCAGCGCGATCGCCAGGCAGGCGACGAGGCCGAATTCCTCGCCGATCACCGAGAAGATGTAGTCGGTATGCGGCTCCGGCAGGCCGAACTTGGCGGTGCCGGCGCCGGGTCCGGTGCCGATCAGCCCGCCATGCGTGATCGTGCGGTAGGCCGAGACCATCTGGTAGTCGTCGACCTGCTTGGAGGCGTCGCCGATCTTGAGGAAGGCGTTGATGCGCATCTGCGCCACCGGGTAGAACAGATAGGCCATCACGATCGCGCCGATGCCCGCGCCGCCGAGCGCGCCCAGCCACTTCAGCGGCACGCCCGACAGCGTCAGCAGCACCAGCCAGACCGAGACGAAGATCACCGTCTGGCCAAAGTCGGGCTGTTTCATGAGGAAGGCGGCGATGATCGCGAGCAGCACGAAGCTGAGCGGCACCACCGGCAGCTTGGCGTCCTTCTCCTTCAGTGACAGCAGCCACGCCACCGCGACGGTGAAGAGCGGCTTCAGGAACTCGGACGGCTGCACTTGGATGGGGCCGAAATAGATCCAGCGCTGCGCGCCGTTCTTCTCGGCGCCGCCCAGGACCGGCACCATGATCAGCATCAGCAGGAACAGGGCCGCCCCGACCAGCGCCAGCCGCCGCGCCATGACCTGCGGCAGCATCGACACGCCGATCATCACCGGCACGGCGAGCCCACATCAGCTGCCGCCAGAAATAGTAGCGCGCGGGCATGATGTGGGTGGCGTCGGAGTAGCGCTGCGCCGCGGCGGGCGCGGCGGCCGCGACGGCGATCAGGCCGATGCCGATCAGCAGCGTGACGAGCAGCAGCAGGACGCGGTCGATCTCCCAGAACCAGAGGCCGAGCGCGGAGCGGTCGCCCCGCCCGAACCGCTCGCCGCGCCGCCCCGCCCGCCCGCGCCCCCGCCCGTCGGGCAGGTCGAGCGTGGGTGCCATCGTCGCCATCACTTTGCCCCCGCCTCTTGTTCAACCCGTTCGTGCTGAGCGAAGTCGAAGCACGCTGCCACAGCCGGTGTGAGGCGTCCTTCGACTTCACTCAGGACGAACGGGGTTTCCGGAGTCATAACCTTGTCACCGCCGTGCGGAAGGCTTCTCCGCGCGCCTCATAATCCCTGAACTGATCGAACGAGGCGCAGGCCGGCGACAGCATCACCACCTCGCCCGGCCTTGCCGCGGCGGAGGCGTCGCGCACCGCCTGATCGAGCGTGCCGCTCTCCGTCACCGGCTTGCCCGCCTCGCGCAGGATAGCGGCGAACAGCGGTCCCGCTTCGCCGATCGTATAGCCGGCGCGGACGTGGGCGAAGTAAGGTGCGCAGTCGTCGAGATCGTCGGTCTTGGGCAGGCCGCCCAGGATCCAGCGAATGTCGGGATAGGCGGCCAGCGCCGGTGCGGTCGCGGTCGCGTTGGTCGCCTTGCTGTCATTGACGTAGAGCACGCCGTCCTTCTCGGCGACGCGCTCCATGCGGTGCGGCAGGCCGGGGTAGGTACGCAGGCCTCGCTCGATAGTGTCAGCCGTGAGCCCGAGCATCTCACACGTGGCGATCGCGCAGGCGACGTTCTGTGCATTGTGCGGTCCCTGCAGCGACGGCCAACGCGACTGATCGGTGACGCCGAGGGAGCTCACCTCCACCACATCGTCATTCCCGCGAGAGCGGGAATGACGATGAGTGGCGGCGATCGCGCGGGTCTGATTATCCTCCGTCGCGACGACGGCAACATGCCCGGGGGACTGCATGCCGAACAGCCGCGCCTTCGACGCCGCGTAAGCCGCGAAGCCGTCATAGCGGTCGAGATGGTCGGGCGTGATGTTGGTCAGCACCGCCACGTCGCAGTCGAGGCTGTAGGTCAGGTCGATCTGGTAGCTCGACAGCTCCAGCACGTAGACGCCGCCGGACGGCAGCGGATCACGGCCGAGGATCGGCAGGCCGATATTGCCGCCCATCAGCGTCGGCACGCCGGCGGTCTCCAGGATATGGTGGATCAGCGCGGTCGTGGTGGACTTGCCGTTGGTGCCCGTAATGCCGACCACCTTGTGCGGCGGCAGCCCCGGCCGGGCGCGGGCGAAGAGTTCGATGTCGCCGATGACGGGGACGTCTGCGCTGCGAGCGTGGGCGGCGATCGGGTGCTTGTTGAGCGGCACGCCAGGGGAGACGATCACGCCATCGAAGCCGGTGAGGTCGATCTCGAGCGGGTCGGCGAAGCTCACGTCACCCCGGTGGATTGCTTCACGCCTTACCTCATCGGCGTCCCACGCGACCACGTCGGCGCCGCTGGCGAGCAGCGCCTCAACCGTGGCTACGCCCGAACGCGCCAGGCCCAGCACCGCGTAGCGTCTGCCGCGAAAGGCTTCGGCCGTGATCACCTGAGCTTCAGCGTGGCCAGGCCGGCGAGCGCCAGGACGAAGCTGACGATCCAGAAGCGGATCACCACCGTCGGCTCGCTCCAGCCGATCTGCTCGAAATGGTGGTGGATCGGCGCCATGCGGAAGATGCGCTTGCCGGTGCGCTTGTAGAAGAAGACCTGCAGGATCACCGACACCGCCTCGACCACGAACAGGCCGCCGACGATCCCCAGCACGATCTCATGGTGCGTCGCGACCGCCACCGCACCGAGCGCGCCGCCGAGCGCGAGGCTGCCGGTATCGCCCATGAAGACCGCGGCCGGCGGCGCGTTGAACCACAGGAAGGCGAGGCCGCCGCCGATGATCGCCGCGGTCAGCAGCACCAGATCGCCGGCGCCGGGCACGTGGGGAATGCCGAGATAGTGGGCGAACTTCACGTTGCCGACCAGGTAGGCGATGACGAAGAAGGCCAGGCTGGCGATGATCACCGGCATGGTGGCGAGCCCGTCCAGGCCGTCGGTCAGGTTCACGGCATTGCCGAACGCGACCATCGTGAAGGCGGCGAACACGATGTAGAACGGCCCGAGATCGATCACCGGCCCGTTGTAGAAGGGCAGGTAGAGCGTGGTGCTGTTGCCCGAGACGATGATCCACGCGGCGACGCCGGCGATGAAGAATTCCAGCAGCAGCCGGACCCGGCCCGACACGCCCTTGTGGCTGCGCTTGGTGACCTTGTCGTAATCGTCGAGGAAACCGATCGCGCCGAAGCCGAGCGTCACCAGCATGCACGCCCAGACGTAACGGTTGTTGAGGTTCATCCACAGCAGCATCGACACCGTGACCGAGGTCAGGATCATGAGGCCGCCCATCGTCGGCGTGCCGACCTTGGCGAGGTGCGTCTGCGGACCGTCGCTGCGGATCGGCTGGCCCTTGCCCTGGCGGATGCGCAGCCAGCCGATGAAGCGCGGTCCGATGATCAGGCCCAGGAACAGCGAGGTCAGCGCCGCCGCCCCCGCCCGGAAGGTGATGTAGCGGATGAGGTTGAGGACGTGGGGAAAGCCGAGATGCTCGGCGAGAAGGTACAACATAAATCCTATATCCCGGCCAGGGCGTCGACGACGCCGGCAAGCCCGACCGAATTGGATCCCTTGACGAGAATGACGTCGCCCGGCGCGATCAGCTTGGCAGCACGATCGGCGGCGGATGCGGCGTCGGGCACATGGACGAAATCGACGCGGCCCTCAAGCGCTTCCCCGAGCGGCGTCATCTCGTTGCCGACGAGCAGCGCCAGATCGACGCCGGCCGCCGTCATCGGATCGGCGAGTTCGGCATGATGCCGCGCCTCGTCCGGTCCTAGTTCGCGCATCGCGCCCAGGATCGCGATCTTGCGACCCCGCGCCTGCCCCAGCATCGCCAGCGTGGCCCGCATCGACGCCGGATTGGCGTTGTAGGCCTCATCGATCAGCAGCGCCTCGCCGCCCGCCAGGCGCACCGGCAGTCGGCGGCCCCCCCCGCGGGGGGGGGGGGGGGCGGGCCCCCCCCCCCCCCCCCCCCCCCCCGCGCCCCCCCCCCCCCCCCCCCCCGCCCCCCCCCCCC
>CAXTUG010000064.1:0-1682 GCA_964247375.1 uncultured Sphingomonadaceae bacterium | reverse complement strand
AGGTCGGCCAGCGCCAGCCCGGCCGCCGACAGGTCGCCGCCCGCCGCCTCGACGACGGCGAGCACCGCCAACGCGTTGGTGATCCAATGCTCGCCGGGCGGCGCGACCGTGAAGCTCAGCTCGGCGGTGCGCAGCCGGGCCTGGACGAAGGTGCCGCGCGGGCCGGGCAGTCCCTCGCGCGCATGCACGTCCGCCCCCGGATGGCGACCGAAAGTGACGATTTCTCCCGCATAGGCGCCGGCAGCCGCGATCAGCCGGTCGCGGTGCGGATTGTCATAGGGGATTACGGCAATGCCGCCCGGCTCCAGTCCCCGGAAGATCTCGCCCTTGGCGTCCGCGATCTCGGCTTCGTCGGCGAAAAAGGCGCCGTGGGCCAGCGCCACGGTGGTGACGAGCGCCACGTGGGGGCGCACCAACCGGGTGAGCGCGCTCAGCTCGCCCGCATGGTTCATGCCCATCTCGAACACGCCGAAGCGCGTCTCGCGCGGCATGCGCGCGAGGCTCAGCGGCACGCCGACATGATTGTTGTAGCTCTTGAGCGAGCGATGCGCCTTGCCTGGTACGGCACGGTCGAAGGCGGCGAACAGCGCCTCCTTGACGCTGGTCTTGCCGACCGATCCGGTGACGCCGATCACCTTGCCGCGCATCCGCTGGCGGGCAGCGGCGCCGAGCGCGTCGAGGCCGGCCGCGGTGTTGCCGACCAGGACATGCGGGCCGGCCACGGGCTGCGACACCAGCGCGCCGGCGGCACCCTGCGCGAAGGCCTGTTCGACGAAGCGATGGCCGTCGGTCGCCTCGCCCTTCAGCGCCACGAACAGGTCTCCCGGGCCGACCTCGCGCGAGTCGAAGGCGACGCCGTTCGCGTCGAAATGGTCCGAGGCGCGGCCGGCAGTCGCGACGGCGATCTCGGAGGAGGACCAGAGCGGCGCGGTCACGAAAGCCCCTGTCGATACTGGTGTAGTGGCAGATACCCTACCTGCCGTTCGTGCTGAGCGAAGTCGAAGCACGCAGTCCCGCACGGTGCGCAGCGTCCTTCGACTACGCTCAGGACGAACGGGGTAGCGTAAACCGCGTTTGGGCAGAACGGGCTTGGATCAGGCGTCACCCCGCGCATTCGCGTGCCACCTGGACGTCGTCGAACGGCAGCACGCGGTCGCCGATGATCTGGCCCTGCTCGTGGCCCTTGCCGGCGAGCAGGACGATGTCGTCGCCGCGCGCCTCCGCCACCGCCGCCGCGATCGCCTCGCGCCGGCCGCCAATCTCGGTCGCGTCGCGCGCGCCGGCCATGATCTCGCGGCGGATGGCGGCGGGCTCCTCGGAGCGGGGATTGTCGTCGGTGACGATCACATGGTCGGCCAGCCGTGCGGCGACCTCGGCCATCAGCGGCCGCTTGCCGCGATCACGGTCGCCGCCGGCGCCGAACAGCACGATCAGCCGGCCGGCGGCATGCGGGCGCAGCGCCTGGATCGCCGCCTCCAGCCCGTCCGGCGTATGGGCATAATCGACGTAGATCGGCGCACCGGCGCGGCTGATCGCCGCGCGTTCGAGCCGGCCGCGCACGGGCTGCACGCGTGCGAGGAACGACAACGTGTCGGCCAGCGCGCCGCCGGTCGCCAGCACCAGCCCGGCCGCGGTGAGTGCGTTGGCGGCCTGGTACGCACCGATCAGCGGCAGCTTGACGA
>CAXTUG010000063.1:0-13053 GCA_964247375.1 uncultured Sphingomonadaceae bacterium | reverse complement strand
GAGCAACGGTTTCCTAAACCGCAGGTCGGGAGTTCGAGTCTCTCCCGGGGCACCACTCCCGATCAATGGAAGGCACCATGGGCGCCTGCAGGTCGGGATCACCGTTGATCGCAATCTCCAGGGGCTTCATGGACCCACTGATCGTGATCTGATCGGGTGAGACGACGACTTGGCCGATGAACCGGCGCGCATATCCCTGACGTGTCGTAGCGTCGTCCGCCCGGAGCTTTGCCAGAATGACCTCGCCGAGCCGGTTGGCTGCCTCAAGCGTGATCCGTCGGTCGGTGGCGGACAGCTGCCGCTCGACGAGCAGGATCTCCTGCTCGAGATCGGCGCGCCGGGTGCGTTGGATGGCGAGTCGCGCGGTGAAGTCGGTGTCGCGCGGTGAGACGACGCCCTGCTCGATGAAGTCGAACATGTTCTGGATCGCACCTTCAACCCGCGTACGCTCGGTGCGAAGTGCCTTGAGATGCGCTTGACGTTCACGGACGGCGGCCGAGCTGTCGTCGAGCAGGTTGGCAAGCAGTTCGCGCATCCGCTCGGGACGGAATAGTCGCTCGGCCATCGCATCTATGACGATCGTCTCGAGCTTCTCGTCGCGGATGCTGGTGCCCTGGCAGGCGGTTTCGCCCCGGCGCAGGTTCCGCGAGCAGCGGTAATAGCGGTAACGCCCGCCCTTGCCAGTCGCGATGGTGAGCGCGTGCCCGCATTCGGGATGGCCGCACTTGGCGATGCCGGCAAGCATAGTAGGGCTGGCGACGATACGCGCCGGAGTGATATGCTTGGCGTTGCGGGCGATGCCGGCCTGCACCTCAAGCCACTCGGCTTCGGGAATGATGACGGGCGCATCGACCGTCTGCCATTCCTCTTCGGGGCGCTTAATCCCGTTCCTCGTGTCATGCACACCATAGAGATGCTTGCCACGGTAGGTGGAGCGGGTGAGCACGTCCCGGACGTTGGACACATGCCACTTGCGGCCGCGCAGGGTCGCGCCGCTGGCATTCAGATGGCAGACGATCTTCTTGTAGCCCATGGGGCCGCGCCCGATGCCGACCCGCTTCATGCGATAAATCTGCTGAACCTGCAGGGCCTCGGAGGGTTCGATCGCCAGCCGCTTCTTGGCTTTGGGGCCACGCATCTCGGCGACCTCGGTGGCGTAGCCGAACGGCGGGACGGCACCGTTCCAGAACCCGGCGGCGGCGTTTCGTTTCATGGTGTCGGCCGTGAACTTGGCGGTCTGGCGTGATTGATACTCATCGAAATTCGAGAGCACCGAGCGGACCAGGTCGCCTTCCGCGTCATGGCCGACCTCCTGGGTGATCGCGACGATCCGGACGCCGGCTCGCTTCAGCTTGCGGCGGTAATGTTCGAGCAGATAGTGGTCGCGAAACAGGCGCGAGAAGCTGTAGACGCCGATCTCGGTGATGCCGCTGCCGGCACGTAAGGCATGTTCGAACAGCGCCTGCAGACCCGGGCGGTTATCATTGGTCCCGGACAGACCACCATCGCGGTAGACCTCGACGAGCTCGACCCCGCGCTGCCCGTAGTGGGCCGTGAGCCGCTCCTCCTGGTTGTCGAGGCTGATCCCGCCTTCGGCCTGGCGTTGCGTGGACACCCGGACATAACCGAGTGCGCGTTCAGTCTTGAGTTTCGCCATGGGCGGGGCCTTCGAATATGTAGCGGAGTTCGTCCGCGCTCAACAGGGTTAGCAGCCACTCTGACTCCGATCGCGCCGGCGGAAAAGAGTCCGCGAGGCGATCGACGACAGTCCGTTCGGCGGGCTCAGCAGATACTGCAGCGCAGGCAGCTGGCACTCGACCGGCGCTGTCGCGCGAGAAGGGATCGGACCGGTCCATCCAGCAGCATGTGCCGCCGGAAAACCGCCGCAACGATGTAACCGCGTTAAAAATCAGAGCTGAGGAAGGCAGGGGTGATCCGGCTTGATCTGGTGAAAAAGGAAGGAACGAAGATGCTCGCAATCATCCTGCTGCTGCTGCTTGCGCTGACTGTGCTGAAGATCAGCCTGTGTTTGTTCATCATGTTCATCGACGGGCTCGCGACCATGATCGCTGCTTATTATCGCTGGCGCTCGCTGCGCATCAGCCGCGCACTGCTCGCGAAGCCGACGATCAAAGCTCCGGGGGACTATAATGGTCGCAATTCGACCCGGCGCCAGCGTCGGCTGATGGCGCGTCAGCTGCGGCTGTCGATCGCGATGACCACGCACTACAGTCTGTTTCCGCGCTCCAGCGCGCGCGGCTTTGCCGTGATTGACGCAATCGTCGGCGGCAACAGACTGGCGGCGTGAGCTTCAGTCGGAACGACGTTGGGCGTCTTGGTCCGCTTCATCGCCAAGCGCCCGCTCACGGTCATCGCACAGAATGATCGCTTTCTGCTTGAGCAGCCAGGATACGTAATGTCGCGCAGCACAGTAACAGGCCAGCGCGTCCTCGACCATGTACCAGCTGCCGTCCGGACAGGTCGCGCATGCAAGCGCCGCCGGCGGCAACTTGTTTTCCGGCAGGGCGAGCAGGGTCGAGCTCTTTATCGGCGCGTGTCGGCGTCTCACCTGGCCGAACGGGAGCGTGATGGTTTCGAATTGGGGCATGGTAATCCTCGGAGAAGTGGATGAGCAGGCAGGATCAGGCCTCGCCGAACCAGTCCTTCACCAAGTCGAGGAACGCGGTGTGGATCAGCTTGGCATGATCGATCCGGAAGCTCGGGTGCTGCTCTGCCATGGACTTCACGCGGATGGCGAAGGCGCCGCGGTGATCGGGCGTTATCGTCGCGACCACCCGCCCATGGCGGTTGCGAACCTCGACCGCTGTGATCTCCTCCTTGCCGGCCGCAGCCGCGGTGAGCTTGCGGACGAGCGCCGCAACACCCAGCGACGTACCGCTGAGGAGCGCGGCACAGGCGAGCACGCGCTCACGCTGCTCATCATGTTCGAGCAAAGGGGCGAGTTGCGCCCACTGCGTCATCGAGATCGCGCGACGATCGGCGACCAGATTGAGGATGACGGCCGGCGCCTTCTGAAGGGCCAAGCCGCGGCTGATCGCCGACTTGTCCTCGCCGACCGCCTCGGCGAGCCGCGCCTCGGTGCCGACGAGCTTGCTATCGAGCATGCGCGCCCACGACGCCGACCGATCCCACAGGCTGACCTCGAGCGCACCGCGATCCTCGCGGTTGGCGATCTTGAGCGCAACCTCGGGGGACAGCGTGCCGGCCTCGTACACGCGGACACGGAGCGGCGTGCCCAGCGCGTGGCATGCCGCCCGACGCCGCGAGCCGGCCAGAAGCTCGACGATGCCATCTGGCCCACGTTCGCCGACTGCATCGTGGGCCTGGCCGACCGCCTTCAGTTCGGCGACGAGCGGCGCGATGCTGTCGTCGGTCATAACGTAGCCGAACCGCGGGTTTTTGGGCGAGATGCTCGTCTGATGGTGCAGGACCAATTCGACGGTGTAGCTCGCCTTCTGACCGCGTTTGGCCGAAGCGGCATCGAGCGGTAGTTCGTTGGCGTTCATCGGTTCATCCTCGGCTAGCAATTGTCCGAGAATGCGCGCTCAAAAGGCTGCCAACGATGTAACCCAGCTAAAAATAGCACCAGAAAACCCGCAGCCGGTAGTTCTTACTGGCCTGTCAGCGCCTCGGCAGGCTGCTTGTAAGCGGCGTCGTGGAGTTCTGCATAACGCCTCCTTCCGGCGGCCGGTTGCTGGAGACGGCGATGATGAATCTGGCTAGTTGCCGAGCGCGTGTCAAAGGCCTGGTGCCGGTCATCTGCCCCGACCGAGTTCCGGCGGTATTGCGCGATGGGGCAAGCGCCTCATGGCCTCCGGAACGATGGCGTCGAACCATCCAGGCCGTCCGTCAGCGATGAACTGGGCTACACCCGCTTCGACATGCAGGAGCAGGCGCCGTTCGAGACCGCTGTTGTCGAACACGAGCGTGCTGTCGGCGATCAGCATGGCGCCGGCCAGCCGCCGCATGGAGTCCGGATGCCGGCGGATCACCGCGTCCTGCGGCACGTCATGCCCACCCTCGGCCACGCGTTCGTCGATGCGTGCGCGCGAGAGCTCGGGCGTGTCGATCCCGACGTAGGCGAGGCTGATGTGGAAGCCGGCCTCCCTGGCTCGCCCCATGAAGGTGAGGGCGCTGCTGCCGGAGAGCGTCGTCTCGATGCTGAGACTCTGGCGACATGCTATCATCTCGTTGCGCCGTCTCACCGCCAGTCGGCCGGCCCGCAGCGCGTCCATGCCGCCGCTCGCCGGATCAAGCTCCTGTGCGATCTCGTCGGCATTCACGTAGGGTATGTCACCCCTGAGCACGTCGTTGAAGAGCGTGGTCTTGCCGGCACCGTTGGGACCCGCGAAGACCCACAGGATCGGCGCTGACGCCTCGTTCACCGCGTCAAGCTCGCGTCCACCCTTCCCAGGTCGATGCGGACGATCTCGGTGCGTCCATCGGGATGGCGACGCACGACATGTCCCGGCGGCGTGTCGCCCTCACGGTAGAAGACGGCGCGGCCGCGCGCGAGGATGCGCTTGGCCGCCTCGCCGCTGGGCTGCCGCGCGCGGCGCTTAAAGCCCTCGTCGAGCGCCTGAGGGCTCAGGTCATGTCGATCCATTCGAACCTCCACCGATCTGTAAGCAGGATACAGCTGGCTGCGCTGCCGCGCCAGCATGACGGCCAATCCTTCCGGATGTACGATGAGAGATGCGACATCAAAACACGTGGCCAAGATCGGCCGTGACCGAAGACACGCCGGTGAACAGATGGCAGGCGATGACTTCGTCGCAGCCTTGAACGATCGGGGCGGCGAACGGTGCGACGAACGCGGCACGGACCGCCTCGATCCAGCTCTTGAGTCGGGCGGCCGGCGGATCATTGTCGTCCCCGACCGCCTGCCTCGGCATCCCGCGTGCGATCCAGCCGAGCCGGTCGCGGTCGATCAGCGGCGCGAACCAGAGGATCGGTTCGAACAGGTCGGAGACGGGCGCCAGCTGCGCCAGATTGGCGCGGCCGAGGAGGATATGCTCCAGAAGGTCGTCGTCCGGGGCGGGTTTAGGATTTCTGCGATCGACCGGCCGCCAGCGGCGCGCATCGTCGACGAGATCGCGCAGGATCGCACCACGATCGCTGGACAAGGCCGGCGCGTGACTTGCCTTTCGCGCAGCGCTTTGACCAATGTCACGATCCAGCGCCCAGGCACCGGTCTTGCGCCGGGGCCGTTCCATCAGGTCGGCGGCCCGTCCGAGTTCGCCATTGTCGCTTTGCGGAAGCTTCAGGTTCGTTATGGCATCGCCAACCTCGCGATCCACGCCGATGTCGCCGTCGACCGAGCGCAGCATCGTGCGGACCAAGGCCTGATGGATACCGGACTTGCTGAGGTCGGTCCAAGGACCTGTCGGCCACCCTTTTTTGTCCTTCGTGGGCCGGCAGCCGTTATGGACGGTCGCCCGTGCGATCACGACATTGGTCCGCTGGCCGCGAGTTGGCCATATCGTATGGATCGCTGCGCCCAGATGGCCGATGAGGGTCAAACCCATGTGCCGAACGAGGTCGTCGTCGGTCGACCTCGTCCGAAACACCGGCTGCGCCTGCACGACGCGGAGCGCCGCACGGCGCGTGCTCTCCACCCTGAATGCGGCGGCATCGTTATAGCCAAAATTACCCCGACGCACGGCCTCGAGCGACAGATTGCCGCCAAAACGCCGTCCGTGGAGTGCGGCGCTGACCATGACGTGGCTGGTGACCTGCCCGACCAGGGCAATGCCGGCAGCATGGTTGCGACCCGCAGCGAGCACGACCTGGCGCGGATCGGCGTAGAGCGCGCGGACCTGGCGGGCGTTCACCCGCGCGACCATGCCGGGTCGCTGGCCGGCGTCGGCCAGCCGCCGCTTCATGTCGCAGCCGATCTCGACCGCGCGGCGCGCTTCGTAGAGCGAGGCGATCGCACCCAAGGCGCCGCCGGCGCATTCCGGAAAGGCGCCGTGGGGTGCCGCAAGCCAGGGGAACAGCCGATACAATCGCGCCAGTCGCCGCGTCATGGCGAGCTTGAAAATGAGGTCGCAACGGATCCGCTCGAGCGACTGCATGCGCAAGATCCGGTCGGGAGAGGCCAAGCGCAGCAGTGTCCGGCGGACATGCGGCCGCCAGCCGGTCGCCTCGAGGCGATGGCCCAGCCGGGCGCACCGCAGCTGTTCGAGTTCGTGGGCGAGCCGGGTGAGCTTGACGTCCGCGCCGCCCGCATGATCGATCGGGGTGCCGATCTGCAGCATCGCCGCGAGCCGCTGCCAGCGCTTGCCATCATCGTCCGCCGCCACCGAGAACAGGCCGACCGCATCGACGATCCTGCGCCCCCAGTCCGCGACCAGTCTCAGCTTCTTCCGAACGGCGGCAGGATCGGCATGACCTTGCGCTGCGCGGGCATGCCGCAGGAAATGGTTGAACGCCATCAACAGCCCGCCCAGCGCCTGCTCGCGCTCGGCCGGGCGGGTGGTCCCGCCCCGTGCCGGTGCCGCTAGCCGATCGACGAGCGCGATCGTGTCGATCAACGCGCGACCGGTTGCGGCGAGGCCGGACGCGAGCGCGAGATCGGCGCCGTCCGCAACGCCTATATTCCATTCAACGGCAAGCCACGTCTTGCGGGTCGCGAGGCCGGCCTGGCACGCCGCGATGCAGAGCCTTGCTGCAATGCCATCCTCCCTTAACCTATCGAGGAAGTCGACCGCGAAGCTGTCCGGCCAGCCGACACGTGCGAACAGGGCGCCGGGCGCCGACCATAATCCTGACCGGCCGCGCAACTCGTGCAGGATCTCGTCGCGGTTGCTGGGCAGCGGATGGAGTTTGACGGGGAGATCGGCCAGCACGGGAATGACGCCGGGCGCCAGCAGCGGCGCGATGCTCGCATGCCGGCCACCGATGAAGCCGCAGCCCGGTCGCCGGTCGGGGTCGTCGACATAGTCGATATTGGGCAGCAGCGCGAACGGTGCCCAGGCACCTGGAGGAAGTCGAACATGCCGGGTCGGCGCGGCGCGGCCGGTCGCCGTGATGATCGCCGGATCGGTGGCGGCGAGATTGGTGGAGAGCCCAGCCGCGACCATCCGCGGATCGCTGTTGATGGCGGCGGGCGCGGTCATGCGCCGTCGGTCCGATGCTGCTTCACGATCTCCCAGCCGGCGAGGAGATTGGCGCGGCGAATGGCGGCGGCGTCGAACCGCTCGATCAGGTGGGTGAGCGCGTTATAACGATTGACCAGGTCGACGATCTCCGGCTCGCGCGCGGCGAGCGCATCGATCGAGTCTTGCTCGACGCCTGCATAGAACGCCGTCAGCCTGGCGAAGACCACCTCGCGCTCGGCACGGTACGGCGCGATGTCGGTGACGATTTTGTCGACGCCATCCTTGGTGACGGTGATGCGCGTCATGTCAGTCCTCCCGGAACCGGGGGTTGGCGCCATGGTCGTCGAGCCAGGTGGCGGCGTGACCACGGGTGCGTGCGGCCGGCAACTCCATCTTCTTGAGCTCGGCGATGGTCCGCGCGTGGTGGCCCTGCCGCGACAGCGCCGGCTTCCAACGCCACCGCCGATCGTCCGTCGCACGCTGGTGCGCGGCGAAGCTCGCGCAGTCAGCCCAGTAGCGCTCGGCCGCGTCGGCTCCGGTGGCTGCTGCGCCGATCTCCGCCAGCGCAGCACCGCCCGCAGCGATCACCGCCGGCAGCAGGTCGCCGAAGGTCTGCTCGGCGGAACGGGCGACGTTCGTGAAGCGATCGCGCAGTTCCGAGGGGGTGAGCCTATAGAGGCCGCGATGCGCGATGGCCTGTTCGGCGTCGAGCCCGTGCGATGTGGCGGGATACCCGAGCCCCAACTTTGGTTTCTTTTTCCAGAACGGGTCGAGCGCGCCGCCTTTGAGCAGGCCTTGCTGGTCGAACCATGCGTGGCCAGTGATCTCGAGCGCCGCGTCGCTTTCGCAGACGGACTTGAGCGCAATGATCAGGCAATCGTCCTGGCTTGCGTCGCGCGCCTCTGCCAGTCTGGCGATCGCGGCTCGGTGCGGCAGGCAGTAGAAGCCTGCTTGCGCGAGGATGTGCGCTACGCCCATGTCGCGCACGGCAGCGATGCCCCCGTGACGGTAGACCGCATGGTGCGGGTGTCTTCCTAGCTTCTTCTGATCTTGGTCAAGCGCCGCGAACTGGACGCGGCTGGCAGATACGACAGCTTGCGCCGACGCAATCTCACCGTTCAACGCTGCCAACAGCACTTCGTAATCATCTGGAACATCGTCGAACATGGTTGCTACCTCCGATGGGCAGCGTGGCGCGGCAAAACTGCCGCAACAATGTAACCGAAGGGCAGATGGCGAATTTTTTCGCTGCTGGGCAGCGCTCGTGCGAGCGCGCTATGAGCGCCTTCGATGCGTGAGATAGTGACGAGATGAACGGCGTGGCCGAGAGCTCCCGCAAAGTCGCCGAGGCGATGCTCGCGATGACCGACCCTGCCGGGTGGCACATCGCCGACGAGCACGATGGGTTCGCCGTTACGATCGGCGGCGCTAGGATCGTGATCGGAGATGGCGCCCAGCATGCGTTCGAGCGGCTTGCCGCGGCGATTGAGGCGCGGATCGCGTTCGATCGCGCGCATGCCATGGTCGCGGCAACGGGCGAAGAGAAGGTGCCGCTCTGGTTGGTGTCCGGTTCGTCCGTTCTGGCGCAATGGCTGGCGTGGTCGCGAAAGGGGCGGGTGCTGGCCAGGCAGCTTGCCTTGACAGACCGGGTGGGATTGGCGCCGATCGTCGGTCAGCTTGCCCGGCGCACCCGACGCGCGGTGGGCCAGGTATCGATCAGGATCAGGGTGAGCGCCGGTCAGGCGGTGGCCGAACGGATCGAGCTGTCGCATAAGGTGCCAGCTATCGCCACCTTCGCCGACAAGGCCATGATCCGGGTGCGCCGGCACCATCTGCCCGACACCGTCATAAACGCGCTCGGGAAAGATCCAGCGCGCAACGATCGGTTGCGCGCGGCGGACCTTATCGATCACCCGTTCTTCGCAGCGACCGACGTGATGGTCGCCGACGTACGTAACGACGGTAAGGATATGGTCGTCGAGCTTGAAACCGTCTGGCAACCGCTCCAGCCGGTTCCCGAGGCGGCTTGGGCGATCATGCCGGGTGGGGCCGATCCCATCTTCCCGTGGCGTGCCACCGCCAGCGAGGTCGCAGCGCTCTACGAGCTCGCAACGCGGGGAGGGCGCATGATGCAGGGCTACCGATAAGCGCATCGGATCGTCACGCCGACGGCTGGTCCGCGTTGACGATGGTGTTGCCGTCTACCGCATAGACGCAGTGATACTCGGCCTCCGTATCTTCGTAGAACCCGCGCAGTTGCTTGTACTGAATCACGGCAAGCGTCGCTGCGAGCCGGTTGAGGTCGGCGACCTGGATGTTCGAGCGATAGAGGTCATCATCGTCGCTACCTGTCATCGGAATGCGCGCGCCGTCCTGCACATGGGCGCGCCGCGTCGGCGTGCTGGTGGTCACGCGAACCTGGCCCATCAGCCGGTCGCCGACTAGCCTAACGCCAAGGCCCGCATCGACGAAGGGCAGGCCGCGCCGCTCGAGTTCGGGAATGATGAAGGCGCGCGCCTCGACGCTGTCGACGCACACGAATACGAAATCGACGTCGTCGAGCAGATGAAGGTTGGCAGGGGTCAGATGCTCGGCGTGCGCGACGATGCCGCGATGCATTCGGCTATAGACCCGCGCGTAATGCTCGACCTTGAACGGGCCGGCGGCGATGTCGTCGAGCGACATGGCGCCCGGGGCGCGGAAGGCACTGTGCTGCTCGATGCGGTCGCCGTCGATGAGGACGATCCTCTCGCACGGCGTCTTGCTGACAAGGTCGAGCGTTTCCGAGCCGGTGCCGCCGAGCCCGATGATCGCGATGCTGCCGCCGGCGAGCCGCGCGGATACCGCGTCGATCCCTGCGCGGGTCGAGGCGGTGTCCTCGTAGACGAACGGGCTCGCGGACGGCGGCGGGCTTGCGGGCGCAGGCGGGATCGACGTCCTCATCGTCAGCCGCCGGTCAGCTCGCCGACGTCGCGTCGGCGTTGATGACGAGCCCGTCGGCAAGCTCGATGACGTCGCCCGGCGTCAGCAGGCCGGTCGATCGCACGCCGACGCCGCGCCGGAACGACATCGTCGCCGCCCCCGGGATGGCGAGCGGCGCCTGCGGATAGGCGAGCCGCAAGAGCTGTTCAAAGGTCGCGGTGCGGCCGCGCAGCGCGTGCCATTGGCCGTTGATCCTGATGGTGGTGCGTCCGGTCTGGGTCGCTGGCGCTGGCGTCGACCGCTCGGCCTCCCCGACCAGATAGAAAAGCGCGCGGATGCGCGACTTGACCGACGGCACAGGGTCATGTGCCGGACCCGTCCTCGTGAGCGATCGGGCGTTGGTGGCGGTAAGCGAGGTCATGGCAGGCTCTCCTTTCAAGGGATCAGAAGGGAAGGTGGTCGTCTTCATTGTCATCCGGAATGCGGAGATCGCCGCGCGCGATGGTCGTCACCGCATGGGTCATCTCGATGTACAGCTGCTTGGCGCTGCGGTGACGTCCGCTCAGTGCCCGCGCGATGTTGGTCCAGTCGAACGCCGGATCCGCACGGTCGACCCTCAGATCATCAAGCACCTCGAGCAGCACCGACAGGGCGGCGGTCGTCTCTGTTCCGCGAGGAAATTCGACAAAGTCGATCTGTGTAGTCTTGGCGCGCAGGGCGGGCGGCACGCGCCGCATGTCATCGCATTGGACGATCCAGGTGACCTCGCCGAAATCCATCTGAACCCCGAGCTGGTCCTCGCTCCACGCGCGACCGGTCTGGGCATCGATCATAGCCACGAGGCCGCCGGCGACGTCGTCGCCGACCTGGTCGATGCCGATGACGGTGGCGACCAGATTGGCGCAGCGGGTCGCGGCCATCGCGACGGTGATGGGCGACGCCCAGAGCGCTTCGCTCACTCGACCGGACGAGGCGATGCTGCTGGCGATCACCGGGTCGGTGAGGTTGAGAATGATATGCGGCACGCCCACCACGCGGGCCAGGCGCCGCGCGGCATGGGTGCGTCCGGCGCCCTTGGGCCCGGTCGCCAGGACCGGCAGGCCCCGAAACCACGGCCGCTCGGCGGCGATGCGGATCTGGCAAGTGGTCGTGACATACCAGTGGAAGTCGGGTTGGTGCTCGTGCATCAGCTCGAACGCGATGCCATCGGGTCCGAGCCGGTCGCCACCAAGGAGCGCGAACGGCTCGTCCAGGCTCAGCGGCGCCGGTCCGTCGGCGGACGCGAGCGCGGCGCGCGGCTCGAGCTAGCTCGCTCATCGGTCGCCGCGCCACATCCGGAGCGGCCGTAGGCCGCCGGCGCCGCGCCCTTCCTTCTTCACGCGCCGCTCGGTTTCGAACATCTCGTCAATGAGCAGTCCCGTCAGCGACTCTGTTCCGTGCGCGGCGGCATGGTCGAGAAACGCACCGAAGCGCGGCTTCTGCCAGCGCAGCCAGTCACACAGTCGGTCGCGCTCGCTCGCACGGTCGTACCGCACCGACCATTCGGCATGTTCGTCGCTCTTGCGCTGGAGCTGCAGAATATAGCCGCGCTTCGTATCGGGCGCATACAGGTTGATGAATTTCGCATCGCGCCGCCGCTCCGCCTCTGCCTTTTCCTGGCGCAGGTGGGCCGTGCGCGCATCATCGATGATCCGGTCGACCGCCGCATCAATCGCCTTGCGCCCGAAGATCATGGTCACACGGCCGAGCAACGGCAGGTTGAGCGCGCCGGACTCGATCCGGCCGAGCACTGCGTCGCGCTCGGCGAGATCGCCAAACCGCCGCTCCCAAATGGCGCGGGTGCCGCCGACGTTCGCGATCAGCTGAAGGAGGTGCGGATCGCGCGCGCTGCTCTCGACTGAAAACTGCCCGACTGCCTCACGCACGACCGAAGGGTCGGGCGCTGCATCATTGTTTGAAAGGTGGTGAGGTGGAAACACCCGGAGACCTATACGTGACTGTAGTCAGCCGTGCAATCACATAATCTTGCGCAAGGCTCGTCAGGCGAGCCATCGCGGGAACATGACCGAATCCTCCCCCGCCGCACTCAGCCTGTCGTTCGGCAACACCGTGACCGTGCTCCTCGATGCGTGCGGGCTGGCGCCAACCGCGCGAGCGGCGTTCGATGCGCGCATCAGGCAGCTGCAGCGCTTGGGGGTACCTCAGCGGGATGATGCCGATGCTGGCCGCCTGCGCTACGGCATCGCGGAGCTCGCCGCGCTCGCCACCGCGATGAAGCTGATGGACGCGTTCATGGTGCCGGCCCTCGCCGCGCGGTATGTGGTGGAGCGTTGGATGGCGCTTGCGCCCTGCATGCTAGCCGGTGCGGTCGAGGCACTGCCCCAGAGCTACTTGTCCCGAAGGTCGATCGCAGCCGACACGTTCGCCGTGTTCGGATCGAACGCGCTCTCGACCATGGGTAAGCGTCACCGCAACGACGAACGCTATGTCGGCGTGCTTGGCGCCGTGCGCGTGGTCGATGAGAAGCGCGCCGCGGCTACGGTGGCGGCAGGCGGAGCCGCGCTCGTGCTCGACAGTCGGACCTATATGCCGATCATCGTTCGCGAATGGACGGAGCGCCTGTCGGCGACGGAAGCCGAATTGTCGCTGGAAATGGATCGGCTGCGGTTTGCATAGTGATACGGCGAGACAACGCTTACGGGTACAGGACCGAAGCAAGTCCGCCGCACGATTGACGCAAAAACGTATGGCCCACCCCGTCTGCAAGGGTGATGTTGGACGACGTGCTGGTCTGCATCAACGTATCCGGTCTCAGGGCTTCAGCCCTGGCCAAGATGGATCGCGCGCGCCTCGGGCCTCATAAAGACGGCGGTGTCGAGCACCACATTTTTGACCAGGCTCTCGCTGCGCGGGGTCAACCGTTACGCCATCTGTCCTTCACCTCCACAGACATCGTGAGCGGCGTCGGCGCTCCGCCGGCCGCTGTTCCCGGTCAGGCGGCCATAGC
>CAXTUG010000062.1:0-13117 GCA_964247375.1 uncultured Sphingomonadaceae bacterium | reverse complement strand
CGGCGGTAATTGTCGAGATATTCGGGCGAGGAGATGATCAGGATGTCGCGGATGCCGGCCAGCATCAGGATCGACATCGGATAATAGATCATCGGCTTGTCGTAGATCGGCAGCAGCTGCTTGTTGATCGCCAGCGTCGCCGGATGAAGCCGGGTGCCGCTGCCGCCGGCGAGAATGATCCCTTTCATGCGGCGTCCTTCAACAGCATGTCGACGATCTCGTCCACCGCCATATGCCAGTCGCGCGGAACGATGCCGTAGTCGCGCGCGATCTTGTCCGTGGCGAGACGGCTGTTCGCCGGACGTGCGGCGGGCGTCGGATAGTCGCGGGTGGCGATCGCCTCGACATCGGGTATCGGTCGCCCATGTTCCGCGGCACGCGCGAACACGGCTTGCGCCAAGGCGTGCCAGCTTGCCGTACCGGCATTGACGAAATGGTAGGTGCCGTACGGACCCGCCGCCAAGCGCGGCAGCATGGCGAGAATGGCGTGGGCAATGTCGTCGGCGCTGGTCGGGCAGCCATGTTGATCCGCCACGACGCGCACGTGCGGCCGCTCGGCGCCGAGCCGCAGCATGGTCCTGATGAAATTATGCCCGGTGGCGCTCACCACCCAGGCGGTCCGCAGGATGACGTGACGGGGGTTGCCGGTGCGGACCGCCAGCTCGCCGCCCAGCTTGGAAGCGCCATAGACGCCGAGCGGTGCCACGGGATCGGTCTCGACGTAGGGAGCCGTCTTGCTGCCGTCGAACACGTAATCGGTCGAGACATGCAGGATCGGCGTGTCGGCGAGGGCTGCGGCCGCCGCTAGCGCCGCCGGTGCGAGCGCATTGGCCGTCCACGCCGAAACCGCGTCGCTCTCCGCCCGATCCACCGCCGTGTAAGCGGCGCAGTTCACGACCGCGGCCCACGGCCGTGACCGCACGAACGCCGTCAGCGCGGCAGCATCGGCGAGGTCGAGTTCGCTCCGGCCGGGCGCCACGATCTCGATCTGCGGGCCGGCCAGCCGCCGGAGGGCGCCGCCGACCTGGCCCGAACCGCCCGTAAGCAGGACCGGCGCCATCAGCCCTGCAAACCCATGCGCCGGACCGCGCCCTTCTCCTCCACCAGCGGACGCCACCACGGCTCATTGGCGAGGTACCAGCGGATCGTCCGCTCGATGCCGCTGTCGAAGCTCTCCTGCGCGACCCAGCCCAACTCGCGCTCGATTTTCGACGGATCGATCGCGTAGCGTTGGTCGTGCCCGGGACGGTCCGTGACGTAGCTGATCTGGTCCCGGTACGACCTGCCGTCCGCGCGCGGCCGGACCTGGTCGAGGGTCTCGCAGATGCGCGTCACCACGTCGATGTTGCGGCGCTCGGCCCGGCCGCCGATGATGTAGCTCTGCCCCGGCACGCCGCGCTCGAACACGCGGGTGAGTGCGCGGGCATGATCCTCCACGAACAGCCAGTCGCGCACGTTCAGCCCCTGACCGTAGACCGGCAGCGTGTCGCCCGCGAGCGCGCGGATGATCACCAGCGGGATCAGCTTCTCGGGGAAGTGGTAGGGGCCGTAATTGTTCGAGCAGTTGGTGATCAGCACCGGCAGGCCGTACGTGTCGTGCCAGGCGCGGACGAGATGGTCCGACGAGGCCTTCGACGCGGAATAAGGCGAGTGCGGATCGTAGCGCGTGTCCTCGGTGAAATAGCCGTCCTCCGCCAGGCTGCCGAACACCTCGTCGGTCGAGATATGGTGGAAGCGGAAGGCGGCGCGCGCCTGCTCGTCGAGGCCGCGCCAGTAGTCGAGCGCGGCCGAGAGCATGGTGAAGGTGCCGACGACGTTGGTCCGGATGAAGTCGGCCGGTCCGTCGATGGAGCGGTCGACATGGCTCTCGGCCGCGAGATGCGTGATCACGTCGGGCCGATAGTCCGCGATGATGCGGCCGACTGCCGGCGCGTCGCAGATGTCGGCCTGCACGAAGCGGTAGCGCGGGCTGTTCGCGATCGGCTCCAGGCTCGCCAGATTGCCCGCATAGGTGAGCTTGTCGAGGTTGAGCACGTCGTGCGCGGTGTCGCGCAGAAGGTGGCGGACCAGGGCCGAGCCGATGAAGCCGGCGCCCCCGGTCACCAGGATACGGAGCGAAGACGGTTCGGTCATTGGTCGAGCGGTTTCAGGGGGTGGCCGTCATAGTCGAAGGGGCTCGCCTCCGGCGAGAGCAGCGGCAGGACCTCGTCCTTGGGCGACAGGATCGGTCCGCCGGGCGGCAGCGGCCAGAGCAGGGCGAGCGCAGGATCGCTCCACAGCACGCCACCCTCGCTCTCCGGCGCGTAGGGCGCGCTCACCTTATACTCGACCTCGCTGTTCGGCTCCAGCGTGACGAAGCCGTGCGCGAAGCCGACCGGCACGAACAATTGGTGGCCGTTGTCCGACGAGAGCTCCGCCGCGACCCAGCGGCCGAAGGTGGGCGATCCGCGCCGTGCGTCCACCGCCACGTCCCAGATGCGGCCGCGCACGCAGCGTACCAGCTTGGCTTGCGCGTTGGGCGGCGCCTGCCAGTGCAGCCCGCGCAGCACGCCGACGTCGCGTGACATCGAATGATTGTCCTGGACGAAGACGCAGTCGATCCCGGCCGCAGCGTAGCGGTCCTGGTTGTACGTCTCGCTGAACCAGCCGCGCTCGTCGCCGAAACGCCGGGACTGTATCAATTTGACCGGCATGCTTCTTCCCAGGCGAGAGGTTTCGGATGGCCGCTATCGGAATGCGGCGCGGCTGAAAAGCGCGCCGCCATTTTCGCGCGTGCCGGTCGGTGCTTCAGGACATCGATGCGGCATCGAACCGGCACGTTTCCGCACGGGTATGCACGCATACGTAGCGGTACGTCTGACTGGCCGGTCCACTGCGCGGATGGGTGTGGAAGAAGGCGGCAGCGCGTTGCGCAGCCTCCTCGTTGCGTCCTTGCGCCAGCAGCCAGTCGATCTCCGCGCGCGAGATCACGGCGCTGTCCGGAAAATTCCGGCGGGCGCTGCCGAAGGCGCCCGCCGCCAGTATCTGATTTCCCTGGGCGGCATAGATGCGCGGGATCAGCAGCGCCGCCTCGGCATTCTGATCGTCGTCGCTGCTGACCAGCTGGGCGTCGGTCACCGCGCCACGATAGTCTCTCGCCTGAAACTTGAGCCGGGCACTGATCAGCAGGGCGACGGCGTTGCTGCGGTCGAAGGCAAGGACGGCATCGACCTTGGCCCGGGCGGGGCCGCTCCGTCCCGCGGCGAACAGGGCGCGAGCGTAGCGCGCCTGCGCATCGACATTGTCGCTGGTCACGTCTGCGGGAGCAAGCGGGGCGAGCATCTGCGCCGCCGCCTGGGGATCGCCCATGTCCGTCAGCTTGTCGGCAAGCACGGCGCGAATGCGGGGGGAGGACCTTGCAGCAATATCCAGGAGTTCCGCCCTGCCCTGCTCGGCCGACCCGACCTCGCGCCAGAGATCCGCGACGGCGATCAGAACGTCGGCATTGCCCGCATATCGCCGCACCAGGTCGCCGGTAATCGCGCGAGCCCTGTCGGGCCGCCCGCGTGCCGCATAAGCGCGCGCGCTCTCCAGCGCGTAGCGGGGGTCGTCGGGGTAGAGCGGCATCAGCCGGATCGCGGTGTTGCGGATTCCCTCCAGATTGCCGTCGCGCCGGTACAAGCTCATCAGCGGCAGCAACAAACCCCTGGAGTCGCTCACCGTGGCGGCGCGCTTCTCGAGCAGGCCGATCGCCTCCGCCGTGCGGCCGAGCCCGTCGAGCGCACGCGCCTTCATGGCATAGCCCTCGGCATTATTCGGCAGCAGGGCAATGAACCGATCGGAAAATTTCAGCGTATCGGCAGGGTGGTTCTGCGCCAGCGCGAGCGTGCCGCTGGCCAGAAGGGCGGCGGGATCGTTGGGCGAGAGCGCCATCAGCGGATCGATGTAGCGCCGGGCGATGTCCTCCTTGCCGCTGCGTGCCGCGAGGATCGCCAGGTTCTGCAATGCCTCGATATTGTCGGGCTGGAGGTCCAGCGCCTGCTGGAACGAGCCGACCGCGTCGCTGGGCCGACCGATCGATAGCTGGAGCTCGGCCCGCTTGGTGTAGCGGCGGGGATTGGTGTCGTCGTGGGCGATCGCCTTGTTGATGGAGGCGAGCGCGGCGGGATAGGCGCGCAGCGCCATCAGCCGATCGAATTGCGCTTCGTAGGCGTCCGCCCGCTCGATGCTGCCGGATGCGCAGGCACTCACCGCCAGTGCCAAGCCGAGCAGCAGCGACGAGCGGACCTGCATCAGGCCCATGACGGCGTTCGGGAGGAGAACCGGAATATCTGCTGCACGGTCGGCGGTAACTTCTGCTTTAGAACCGGTATGCAAGAGGCGTAAATTCCGGGAACGGGCGACTGAGTCGGCTCCGCGCCTTTGCATGTGGTGGAAGGGCACTTAAACGCTGGCAAAGACCGGTCGCAAGTGCAAGGTTGCGGCGACGTGCTTGGAGGGGGACTCTTTATGAGGATGATTGCCGCGACGCTCGCTGTCGCCGCGCTGCTGGCGCAGGCGGATGCTGGCCTCGCCCAGACCGATACCGGGGGCGCGGACGCCAAGTCGACGTCCAGCACATACCGCATAAGTCCCGGAGACCAGCTGCAAATCTATGTCTGGGGAGACGAGCGCCTCCAGCGGACGATGACGGTGCTGCCCGACGGCACGATCGCCTTTCCGCTTGCCGGCACGGTGGCCGCCGCAGGTCATACGCCGAACGAGATCGAGGAGAAATTGTCGAAGCTGCTGGCGCCCCAGTACAAGGGCGTGGCCCAGCAGGTCACCGTTTCCGTGCAGGCGCCGGCCGGGATGCAATATTCGGTCATCGGCAAGGTGCGCCAGCCGGGAAACTTCTCGCCCACCCGCTACGTCAACGTCCTCAACGCCCTGGCCCAGGCGGGCGGGCCGACCGACTTCGCCGACGTCGGCAACATCATCATCCTGCGCACCAACGGCGGTCGCACGGACGTGGTCCGCACGCATCTCGCCAACATATTCAAGGGCAAGCCGGCAGAAGGTGAGCTCAATGCGGCGGGCGTGCCTCAGATCCAGGCCGGCGATACGGTCGTCGTCCCATGAGGCTGCGTCTTCTCGCACTCGCCGGCCTTGCCTTCGCGACGTCGGCCATCGCGCAACCCGTCCAGTTCAGCGCGGTAGTGCGCGGCGAGCTGGGCTATGGCACCAATCCCTTCCTGCAGAGCGGCGTCAACGACGGTTCGGCGTTCGCCTCGATCAGCGTGGCGCCGCGGCTGACGTACGAGACCGCGCGGTCCAACACCGTGCTGGACGGCGGTTACACCCGCAACGAGTATTTCAGCCGGTTCGGTTACACCGATTCGGCGTCGGTGAACCTGCGCCGCATCGACCGACTGAGCGAGTTCGTGACGTCGACCCTCGTCGCCGGCTACTCGACCAGCAATCGCGCGATCGTCTCCGATCCGGGGCTGCTGGTGACCAACGATCCGCTCAACGTCGGACGCCGGACCAAGGTAGCGAACGGCAGCTACCAGTTGCAATGGCAGCCGTCCGCGGCCGACCGCTTCACGCTCGGGGGCGAGATCGAGCGGCTGAGCTATGGCGGCCATCGCGGCGCCGTGCCGAACACGATCTTCAGTTCCTACACGCAATATGCCGTCAATGGCGGCTACGACCACTCGATCGACGCACGTACCTCGGTGGGAGTGCAGGGGAGGATCAGCGAAGTCCATTCGCACTTCTATCCCGACAGCCGCATCTACCAGCCGTCCATCACCGCAAAGCGCCAGATCAATGCGATCTGGACGATCGACGCGCACGTCGGCCTGGTGTTCGAGAAGATCCTAGGCACCAGCGGGAAATCGAACACCAGCGTGAGTTTCGGCGCCAACCTGTGCGGAACCTATCCGCGCACGCGCGTGTGCATCGCCGCCGAACGCACCCGGGCGCCCAGCGGTTATGGCAGCCTGCGCGCGGACACCAGTATCTGGGTGACGGTCGGCCACGACCTGACGGAGCATAGCCGGGTCAACCTCAATGCGAATTACTACCGCTCGAGCGACGACCGGGTTACCAACGTGCCGATCATCGGTTCTTCCCGCCTGTGGCTGCTAAGCGGTGACTACGATCACGACATCTCGCGCCGCCTGTCGGCCGGGTTCGGCGGAAATTACCAGTGGCGCAGCACGCGCGGGTTCGGGAGTGCGCATGCCATCAGCGCCACGGTCCATCTCGCCGCCAAGCTAGGAAGGTTGTGAATGGCGACGTTGCCGCTTGAAGAACAGGAGTCCCAAGCGGGCGGCGGGCTGCTGGCCGCGCTTCCGGTCATGCTGTGGCAGCGCCGGTGGTTCGTCATCGTACCGCTGATACTGGCCAGTATCGGCGGACTGCTCACCGCCTTTCTCATGCACCCTGTGTATGAATCGGCGGCCACGGTCCTGATCGAATCGCAGCAGGTGCCCGATACGCTGATCGGCCTCATATCGGGCGGTCCCAGTCAGCAGGGCGACATCATCGACCAGCGCCTCGCCCGGGCCCGGGAGCGGGTGCTGAGCCGCCAGGAGCTGATCCGCCTCATCCGGACCTACGGCCTCTACCCGCGTGAGCAGGAGAAGCTGCCGCTCTCCAAGATCATCGACAAGATGCGCGATGCGACCACGATCGACGCGGTCGACAACGGCATCTCGCTTGCCGGCCCTTCGCGCCGGGCGCTCGGCGGAAACTCGATCGCGATCACGATCGGGTTCGACTATGACGATCCCGTCAAGGCGCAGCTGGTCGCCCAGCAGTTCGTGGATCACTTCCTGGAAGTCGACGCCAGCGCTCAGTCGAGCCAGGCGACCGATACGGTGAATTTCTTGACCGAACAGGCCAACGGCATTCAGTCGCAGATTGCGCGGCTGGAGCAGCAGGCCACGCAGATACGCGGCGAGAACGGCGCGGTGCTGGCGCTGAGCGGGCTCACGGGCAACGTTCCGCAGGATTCCGCCCAGATCGACAGCCAGATCGCGGCGCTGCAGGCACAGAATATAGGCCTGCAAACGGCCAAGGCCGGGACCGACACCGATCCGGCGGTGGCGCAGGCGGAGGCGCAGCTTCGCGTCGCGCAGGCGCGCTTCTCCGACAGCCATCCGGACGTGATCGCCGCCAAGGCGCAAGTGGAGGCGGCACGACGCGATGCGGCGGCGCACCCGGCGGCCAACCCGATCGCTGCCCAGCTTGCCGCCAATCGCGCCCAGATCGCGTCGCTGCAGAGCGCACGCGGCATGATCGCATCGCACTCGTCCGCCTACCAGTCCGCCGCGTCGCGCGGACCCGCCGTCGCGGCGCGGCTCCAGCAGATCGAGAAGGCGGCGGACGTGCTGCGCGATCAATACCGCGCGGTCGGCACGAAGCTCCAGTCGGCGCAGATCCAGGCCCGCATGGAATCGGAGCAGAAGGGCGAGCGGCTCACCCTGGCCGACCCGCCGGTGGTGCCGGATCATCCCGCGCGACCCAACCGGCCGCTGATCATCGGCGGGGCGATCGCCGGCGGACTGGCCATCGGGCTCGGCCTGGTGCTGCTGATCGAGCTGATCCTGCGGCCGATCCGCGGCACCGCGGGCGTGCGCGCGGCGATCGGCGCGCCGCCGCTTACCGTGATACCGGATTTCGACGAGCGTGCGAGCTGGATAGCGAAGATGATCGAACGGCGCGTGCGGCGAAAGTCCAGCGCCCGGGTGCGTACCTGAGGTGACGCCCGTCCCACTTTCTGCCGAGAGCCATTTCCCGATGATGTCGTCCCAACCCGACGCTGCCCCCTGCCTGTTTGCCCCGATCGACCAGCTCGCGACCTTGTCGGTGACCCCCGAGCAGCTGGACGATCAGAACATCGTCGGCTTTCGGAATGCCGACACGCGGGCACGGCCGTTCAAGCTGCTCCGGTCGCAGATCGTGCGCCAGATGGGAGAGCGCTCGATCAAGCTGATCGGTATCACGTCCGCCGCGCCCAACGTCGGCAAGACGTTCGTGGCCTCCAATTTCGCCGCAGCGCTGTCCCGCATCGGCGACTATGACGTCTACCTGATCGACCTGGACCTGCATCGTCCCGCGGTCGCCGGCCGCTTCTCCTTCGAGAGCGAAGGCAAGGGCATTCACGATTTCCTGAGTGGCGAGCTGCCCGACATGAGCCGCTTGTTACGACGCGTCAATGACGAGCGGCTCGCGGTGGCGCCAGGCTATAAGCGGGATGTCGCGACCGGCGAGCTGCTGACCAGTGCGCTGGGAACGCGCCTGTTCGAGGGGCTGCGGGCGCTGCCGGACAATGCGGTGGCGATCGTCGACATGCCGCCCATCTTCGCCGACGACGACGCGGTGATCATCGGCCACCATCTGGATGGCTTCATCATCGTGGTCGAGGACGGCAAGTCCACCCGCAAGCAGGTGCAGGACACCATTCGCCTGCTGGCGCCCACGCCGTTCATGGGGGCCGTGCTCAACCGGTACCGCAGCCAGCTGCTGGCGGACGAATATGGCTACGGCTTCTCCTACGGCTACGGCGGCTATTACTGAGCCGCCGTATGTGCCGCGGCAGGGGTGACGTACTTGCGTACGTCGCTCCTGCCGGGATCGCCGCGCCGCGTCCTACTTGACGGCCGCCGGGAGACCAGGCGCCACCTTCGTGTCCGCAGTTGGCGCAAATCCGCTCTGATAGGTGATCTTGGCGCCGTCCCGCAGCGACTTCAGCTGATCGCCGACGATCTTGGTGAACTGCTCCTGCCGCCAGGCATTGGTGGCGACCTGCTGCGCCTGCGCCTGGTCGACGGGCACCGCCTGTTGTCCGGTGAGCACATTCACCGTCACGAAGCCGTTGGCGGGCAGGACGAAGGGTTCGCCGGTGGGAAGCGCGTAGATGGCCTTCGCCATTGCGGGCGGAAGCTGCACCGAATCCAGGCTCGTCTTCGTCCGCTCGAAGCGAATGCCGAGGGCGGTCAGGTGTCGGCCAACCGCCTCCAGGCTGTGATCCTGCTGAATGACCGCCAGCTTCTTCAGGTCGCCGCCGTCGGGCCGGAAGCGGATCTGATCGAGCTGCAGCACCTTGCGGTCGCCGAAAGCGCTCGGATGATCCGCCATGAACTTGCTGATGTCGGTGGCGGAGGGGACCGGCACGGCGTTCAGCTGCTGTCGCGCATAGGTCTGGGCGAGCAGCAACTCGTCCGCGCGCTGCTTCTGGCTGCGATATTCGGGGCTCTTGTCGAGCTTCTTGTCGGTCGCCGCCTTCAGCAGCAGCTTGCGATCGATGACGTGCTGCAGCGCCTGACGCTGCGCCACCTGCTTGTCCATGTTGGCCGGAACATTCGACGCCTGCAGCTCCGTATTGAGTTCCTGCAGCGTGATTTCCTCACCGTTGAGGGTGGCGGCCACCTGCCCCTGCGGTGCACCCCGGTGGCAACCCGCCACCAGAGCCGTCAAGGCGCACACCGCGCCGATTGCGAGCCGCTTCGTCATCCATTCACTCCCGTGATGCCGCCGTCGCCGACGCGCAGTTGATCCTATCGCATGACATGGTGCGTGCCTATCGTCATCCCGCCGCCGCGCCGATCAGCATGCGGCGGATCCTCGGCGACGAACCATTCAGCAGGGTCCGGGCGAAGGCCTGCAGGGTGCGCTGGGCCGCGAGCGGATCGGACGCGACGGTCGACAGGCGTACCAGCAGACCGTCGGGAATGAAGCCGGCGAGATTGTTGCGGATGACCGCCAGGCGCTGGCCGGTCCAGCTGGTCGGCACCAGATCGCCGATCCGCGTCCAGTAGAGCACCTGTTCGGTCCGCGTGTCGCTGGTGGCGACGAAGCTGCGGCACGGCACCACGTGGGTTCGATCCAGGGGAACGGCGCTGACGCGGGTCTCGCTCAGATGGAAGCCGCTGGCCGGGTAGCAGATCTCCGGCCGGTGAATCTGCAGCATGCCGCCCTGGCTGCTGCCGTAGGCGAGCAGCAGCATGACCGGCAGCTGATCCGGCGCGCTGTAGGAGCGGGTGAGCTGCTGATCGTAGAGCAGCCGCGCCATCTGATCGGGCGGCGGCAGCACGAACCCGCTGGCGCTCTCGTAGCTCCAGCTCCCGACGCGGAGCGGGATGATGTGATCCAGCTGGTCCTTGCCGATCCTGATGATCGTCCGGCGCGGCATCCGCGCGGCGGCCGTAGCCGCCGCCGCCAGGGCCGCTCCGCCGACCAGCAGGTCGCGGCGACTGGGAGCGAAGCCCAGCGGCTTGAACGAAGCCATCAGCCTGCTCTCCGCGTGGCCAGGCGGTGACGGAGCGGTTCGGCAAGACGGTCGATGCCGAAGATGCTGAACAGCGCCACCGCGAACATCACCATGCCGGCGAAGCCGTGCAAGAAACCCTGCGCCCAGGCATCGCCCAGGAAGTCGGTGATTAGGATCAGCAGCAGGACGCGCACGAAGTTGGCGAGCACGGCCACCGGCAGGATGGCGACCATCAGCAGCAGCGCGTAACGCCAGTTCGCATTGTGCCGGACGTAGATGTAGAAGAGGGTGATCGCCGACAGGCTGATGATCGAATTCAGCCCCGCGCAGGCGGCCGCGACCAGGATGTCGTACTGGTCGACCTGGATGATGACGCCCTTGCGCGCGATCACCATGCCGCAGGCATCGAGCAGCGCGACCGCGGCCCGGGAAATGTTGATCTTGAGCGGCTGCGTCAGCGTGGCGACGAGGCTGTCGGGCGGCGGAAACAGGAAGATGAAGTACAGCGTCGGAAACCACAGCAGCCGCATCACGGCGGTTCCGCAGTAGATGTAGAAGACGACGACCAGCGCGAGGTAGAGCGCGAAACCTTCGAGTTCCAGCGTGGTCGTGATCCGCGCCACCACGTAGAGCAGCAGCACCGGGATCAGCAGAAGCAGACCCAGGGCAAGGTTGCCGGGGCGCAGCAGCGGAGCGATCTGGCGGCGCAACTGCATGAGCAGCCAGATGCCCGTCGCGAGCACGATCGGCCCGTGCGCGCCCTGCTCGGTCGACCAGGACTCCCGGGCGACCTCCAGCATCGTCGGGATCACCAGCGCGGCCAGTCCCAGCCACAGCAGCCAATGCGACGTGAAGATGCGCCGCACGGCATCGCCGCCTGCCGTGACCGGCTCGGGAGCGGCGATATCGACGTTAGGCATTCGTTGCAGCAAATTCCAAACCCGAATGCCGTGGAGAAGGAAGCGGAAAGGCGCGGATAATCCTTTCCTCTCCGTCTGCCAATGGGCCGACAAGGTTAAGATAAGGTGTGTTGGACATCGGGCGGCCGCGGCGAGCGTCGTGACGGAATAGCCGGACGCAGACTTGCCGGCGCGCCCCGCACGCCCAATATTCCGGACGACGAGGAGATATCATGGCTGAGGAAATCGCGACGCTGGCAGGCGGCTGCTTCTGGTGCATCGAGGCTGTCTTCGACGATCTCGTGGGCGTAAGCGCCGTCGAGAGCGGCTATATCGGCGGCGACGTGGTCAACCCGACCTATCGGCAGGTGTGCGGGGGCGACACCGGCCACGCCGAGGCGATCCGCGTCCACTTCGACCCGGACGTGCTGTCCTACGGCGAGCTGCTCGACATATTCTTCGCGGTGCACGATCCGACGCAGCTCAATCGCCAGGGCAACGATGTCGGTCCGCAATATCGCTCCGCGATCTTCCCCCATTCGCCGGCGCAGGAAGCCGAAGCGAAGGCGGCGATCGGTCGCGCTCAGAAGGATCGCAACAAGACGATCGTGACGACCATCGAGCCGGAAGCGCCCTGGTATCCGGCCGAGGACTATCACCAGGAGTATTTCGCGCGGGAAGGGGATGCGAACCCCTATTGCCAGGTGGTCGTCGCGCCGAAGCTGGCCAAGTTCCGCAAGAGCTATGCCGCGCAATTGAAGAGCGCCGCCGAGCGCGCGTCGTAGGTACGCGCGACCGACGCGTAACGGTCGACGATGGTCTTCATGCCCGGCCGATTGCAAGGCCGCGCTCACTCGGGTGAGGCCGCGCCGTTCGATCCGGCCTGTTCGTGGAACGTGATGCGGATGCGGACCCAGCTGCCGACCATCGGCTTGCACCGATCCTTGGCGGCACGACGAGGAACTGCCATGCCGCCGCCTTGATCGCGCGGGCATAGCCGGAGCCGGGGGACTCGGCCAGTTCGATGCAATTGTCGACGTGGAAACGCGGCATCGTCTGGCAGCCGATCTCGCCGAAGCCGACGCCGGTCCGGGCGCGCTGGGTATAGAAGGCCAGCTCGGCATCGGTCGGCTCGCGATACCATTCCGCATTGTAGAGCGGTTGTCCGGCGGGGCCGAACGCCACCGGCCGGTCCGATCGGCCGCTGCCGTTCGCCTCATCGGCGGCGCTCGCGTCGCTCGGCCGGCTGTCGGCATGCGGGCTGGGCGGCAATTGCCGCAGGTCGAACCGTTCCAGACCGGGCGTGAGCACCCAGGGCGCGGCGGTGGTCGGGAGCTTGACCGGCGGCGGCTTGGGAGCGAGCGGCGTCGGCGCGGCGGCCTTGCGGGTCGTGCTCGTCCTCGCCGCATTGTGCGCCTGGGCCGTCTCCTCCTGCGGTTCGGGTGCGAGCGGCACGCTGATGATCTGCCCGCCGGAGCTTGCCATCTTGGCGAAAGGCGGTGCGAGCCGAACCAGCATCAGGAGCAGCAGCAGATGGGCCGCGATCGTGAGGAGAAGCGGCGTCGCACGCCGTCGCAGCGGTGAACGATCGGCGCTTGCGGGGGACTGGGGCGCCGCCGGGAACATGGCGCCGCCCTATGACGCTGAAGAAAGGCGGGCAATCGGCGCGTTGCGGATCAGACGGCGGCTCGTCGCAACCGATCGTTGATGGCGATCCCCAGCCCGCGATCCGGGACAGGCGCCACCGCGATCGTCGCCGCCGATGCCGCATCGGCGACGTGCAGGAGATCGAAGAGGCGTGCGGCAGCTTCGGCGAGGTCGCCATCGGGAGAGAGCGATGCGTCCCCCGCAATCGGCCCGAAGCCGATCAGCCACTCGCCGTCCGCCGCGGCGGTCGCGTCGAGGCGGAGCGGCTTGGACGGCGCGTAATGCTGGGCAAGCTGCCCCGGCGCCACGATCGGCCCGGCGCGCCGGGTCG
>CAXTUG010000061.1:0-13213 GCA_964247375.1 uncultured Sphingomonadaceae bacterium | reverse complement strand
GCTGGTGCGCCCGCCGTACGGTCACCTGGGTGGGGCGGTGCTGCACGCGGCGGCGGGGCTGGGGGGGGCGCGCGCCGCGCCGATCCGGCTGTGCGATCTCGAGATCCGGGTCGACTGCTCGATCGGCAGCGCGATGTGGGAGAAGCGGGTCCAGACGTCGGGCGACCTGCTGCGCAACGCGCAGGTAGCGCTGAAGCGCGCCAAGATATCGGGCCAAGTCGAGATGTTCCGGCAGGGCGACGCCAACCAGGCGCGGCGGCGGTTCAGCCTCGAGACCGACCTGCGCCGGGCGATCGACCAGGATCAGCTCAGCCTCGCCTTCCAGCCCCTGATCCACCTGCAGACCGGCGCCGTGTCGGGCTTCGAGGCGCTCGCCCGCTGGGATCATCCCGAACAGGGGCCGATCTCGCCGGTCGAGTTCATCTCGGTGGCGGAAGAAGCGGGTCTGATCGTGCCCCTCGGCCGCTGGGTATTGGACGCGACGGTGCGCACCTTGACCGACTGGGACGCGCAGCATGGCAGTCAATTGCCGCTCAAGCTCTGCGTCAACGTCTCCCCGGTCCAGCTTGCCCGCGACGCGATGGACGAGGCGGTCCAGGCGACGCTCGCGCATCATCGCATCGGCGGGCAGCGCCTGACGCTGGAGCTGACCGAGAGCTCGATCATCGCCGATCCGGAGCGTGCCAATGTGGTGCTGCGTGCCCTGCACGATCTCGGCTGCCGCGTGGCGATGGACGATTTCGGGACGGGCTATTCCAGCCTGGCCTATCTGCAGAAGCTGCCGATCGACATCCTGAAGATCGACCGCAGCTTCGTCACCGACATGCACGAGAACAGCGATTCGGTCGCGATCATCCGCGCCGTCCTGAGTCTCGCGCGAACGCTCGGCATGTCGACCACGGCGGATGGCGTCGAGACGGCCGTGGCGGCGCGCACGCTGGCCAATCTCGGCTGCGATACCGGGCAAGGCTATTATTTCGCGCGCCCGCTCAGCGCGGCCGATGCGCTGGATTACTACCGCGCGCACAAGGCCTGATCGACCACCTCTTCGGCGATCGCCCGGACGCGCTCCGCACCCGGAAAGCCCTCGTCGATCCATCGCCGCTCGACCTGTTGCAGCGCGGCTGCGACGGCCGGACCCGCGCTCAGCCCCAACTCCACCAGCGCACCGCCCCCGATCGGCAGCCGGGGCGGGGTCCATCCCTCCAACGTCGCCATGCCCACGTCGGGCTCGCCGGCATGGAGCAGCAACCGGTCGCGCGCCGCAGCCAGGCCGATGCGATAGGCGAGGGGACGCGGATCGGCGACGCCGTCGGCATCGGCGGCGATCGCGAGCCGTTTACGCTGCGCATTGCTGAGCTTCAGGCGGGCCCCGATCAGGTCGGCCTCCGCCGGGTCTGCGGGCAGCAGGGCGGACAGCCTACGCAGCGGATCGCCGCCGTAGCGGCGCTCGCGCGCGACCAGCCCGGCGAGGCGGGCGACGCTCTCCCGCGTAATCTCCGGCAGGACCGGCTTCAGGATGTCGTGTTCCACCATCAGCGAGACGGTGGGCGTCGGATCCGCGACCGCGAGCAGCTTGAGCAGCTCCTGCGCGATCCGCTCACGCGACAGAGCCATCAGGTCGTTGGCGCGTCGGGCGCAGGCCGCCAGGCCGTCCCGATCGGGCGAACCCTGGCCGAACCGCGCGTGGAAGCGGAAGAAGCGCAGGATGCGCAGATGATCCTCCGCGATCCGCTGCAGCGGATCGCCGATGAAGCGGACCAATCCGACCTGCAGGTCGGCCAGGCCGTCGAAATAGTCGTGGATCGCGCCGCCGATCGGGTCGGCGGACAGGGCGTTGATGGCGAAATCCCGCCGCGCCGCATCCTCGCGCCAGTCGTCGGTGAACGCGACCGTCGCTCGCCGTCCGTCGGTCGACACGTCGCGGCGCAGCGTGGTGACCTCGACGGGGCCGCTCGGAAGGACGGCGGTGATGGTGCCATGGGCAAGTCCGGTCGGGACGGCCTTGAAGCCGCCCGCGCGAACCCGGCGGACGACCTCCTCCGGCAGCAGGCTGGTCGCCAGATCGAGGTCTGATACGGGGTGTCCGAGCAAGGTATCGCGTACCGCCCCGCCGACGAAGCGGACCAGGCCCGCCGGGGCGCCGAGCGCCGTGGTGAGCCGCTGCAGATCCTCACGGTTCCGCCACGCCGTATCCTGCAGGATCATGACACCGTTTCGCCGAGGCGCGCGGCAAGGTTGACGATCATGCCCGCGGTCGCTCCCCAGATCCTGCGGTCCTCCCACTGGATCTCATGGAAGCGACGCGAACGGCCCTCGAAGTCGATGCTCTTCATCGCGTGATTGCCGCGTGCCAGCAGGAATGCCAACGGGGTCTCGAAGACCGCGGCGACCTCCGCCTCGTGGGGCGACAAAGGCAAATCGGGCGGCACCACGCCGATCACCGGCGTGACCGCGAACCCAGTACCCACCCGGTAGACGTCGCTGGTTCCGATGACGTCGACCATTGCGGGATCGAGGCCGATCTCCTCCTCCGCCTCGCGCAGCGCGGCCGCGACCTCGTCCCGATCGCTCGGATCGATCCGGCCGCCTGGAAAGGCGATCTGCCCGGCATGATTGCGCAGATGCGCCTGCCGCAGCGTCAGCAGCACGCCCGGTTCCGGCCGATCGGTGATCGCGACCAGCACGGCGGCAGGCCGGTAGCGACCGTGCGCGCGATCATATTCGTCGCCTTCGATCGGGACATGGTCGCGCACCTCGCCAAGGGCGGCGCGCAGCCGCGCGGCCAGGCTCATGCGGCGCTCAGCGGAAAGAAGCAGCCGTCCGACCACAGGCCGGCCGGCTCCGCACCCTCCTCCAGCGCGATCTCCGCGAGCTCGTAATAGACCGGCCGCGCGATCGCCGCGTCCAGGCCGGCGCGTACCGCGAGGTACGGCCGGTCCTCAATCAAGCGCAGCGCGTGATCGGCGCCGGCGACGATGACCTCGTCGGTGTTGAGCCGGAAGGCGATGCGCCGTCCGGCGCCTTCGCCCTCGCTCCGCGCCTCCACTGCCAGGAACGGCGCATCGTCCACGTCGATGTCGAGCTTCTCGACCGGCGTGACCAGGACGTAGCCGCCGTCGGGTTCGCGACGGAGCAGGCCGGCGAACAGGCGCACCATCGCCGGTCGGCGGATCGGCTCGCCCTGGTGAAACCAGGTGCCGTCACGGGCGATGCGCATGTCGCTGTGGCCGCAATGCGCGGGGTTCCACATCTCCACCGGCGGCAGACGCCGGGCGGCCGCGGCCTGGGCGATCTCGGCGAGGCTGAGGCCGGAGAGATCCGGCGGTGGGGTGCGCTCGGGCATGCCCAGCGCGTTAATGCCTGACGGGCAGCAGGGAAAGCGGCCTGCCGCACCAAAATCCTGCGATCCGGATCAGAGACGGGGACCGAGCATGCCGCGGTAGGGCAGGTCGCGCCCGCCGGTTCGCGCGAGCAGGCGGCGGCGCACGAACGGGCCCGGCAGTTCCCAGTTGGTGGTCGCGTCCGCCGTGAAACCGAAGTGGAGCCCGTAATATTCCGGATCGCCGATCAGCACCAATGGTTCGGACTGCTCGGCCCGCCGCAGCATCTCGGTCATCATCGCGCGTCCGGTCCCCTGATTCTGATGGTCGGGAGCCACGGCCACCGGACCGACCAGGATCAGCGGCGTATGGCGATCGGCCTCGACCAACGCCACCGGCCAGCATTGCAGCACGCCGAGCAGTGCGGATCCATTCAGGACAGCCAGCGAGAGGTCCGAAATTGGGTGCATGCCGGCCCGGACGCGGTAGGCGGTCCGCTCGTGACGGTCCGTCCCGAACGCGGCATCGAGCAACCGCTCCACCGCATCGGGGTCGATCTCGCTTAGCGGGACGAGGGCGGTCAATCACGTCACTCCAGGTCGGGCAGGGGCGGGCGCCATAACGAACGCGCCGCAAAAGGGAAGCGCACGCCACCCGCTTTCCTCCGCCGCAATGACGCTCTACGGGCGCACGGATGATAGCAGCGAGGTCACGATGACGGCGGTCCACCATCCCAAGCCGCTGGTGCTGGCGCCCGAGGTGGGCTCACCGCGCGACATCGTGCGGCTGGAGGTGTGCGATCTCGTCGTTGACGTGCTGACCGGTATCTATTCCGAAGAGACGCATATGCCGCAGCCGCTGAAGATCTCGGTCGCGGCCGACATACCGGCGGCGCGCCGGTTCGAGCATGACACGCCGCTCAGCGCGTCGAAGAATTATCTCGATCTTCGGCGGGCGGTGGAGGAGGGGCTGCCCCGCGACGTGCATTTCACGCTGGTGGAGGCAGTGGCCGAGCACATTGCCGATACGATCTTCGGCGGCGATGCGCGGGTCGTGCGCGTGGAGGTCAAGATCGTCAAGCTGGCCCTGTCGCAGGCGGCGGAGTCGATCGGCATGACCCTGGTACGTGAGCGCCGCTGATGCTGGCGCTGGTGACCGGCGGCCTGCACCGCGTAGGCGCCGCGATCGCGGCGCGGCTCGCAGCCGCCGGCTACGATCTGGCGCTTCATGCCCATCGTCCGGGCGAACCCGACGCCGCGCTGTCCGACAGCGTCGCGCGCGCGGGGGTCACCATGGCGGTGTTCCCGGCCGATCTCGCCGATGCCGACCAGTCGAACGCCTTGATCGATCGGGTCGCGACCCGCTTCGGACAGGCGCCGGACGCGCTGGTGAACAGCGCTTCGATCATCAGCGAGGGCGCGTGGGACGCGCTCTCCCGCGACGCGCTGAACCGCCACCTGGACGTGAACTTCATCGCGCCGATGCTGCTGACCCGCGCCTTCGCCGCGGCGCTGGCCAGTGGACAGAAGGGAGCGGTGGTCAACATCCTGGACCAGCGCGTACGCAACCCTCCGATCGATCAGGCCGCCTACACCGTCTCGAAACTGGCGCTCGGCTCCGTGACGCAGGTCATGGCGCGGGCCTTTGCGCCGCGTGTGCGCATCAACGCGGTCGCGCCCGGCATGACGCTGCCCGGCGACGATTATCATCCGGCGCAGTGGGACCGGCTCGCTGCCGCCCTGCCGCTCGCGCGGACGTCTGCGCCGCACGATATCGCCGAGGCAGTGGCCTACCTGCTCGGCAGCCCGGCCGTGACCGGGCAGACGATCTATGTCGACGGCGGCGCGAACCTGGAGAGCTACGCGCGCGATTTCGTGCACATGATGCACGACTGACCGTCAGCGGCGGCAGGCACCGAGACCGGTGACGACCACCTGATAGTCCGCGCGGGCGGCGTCAGCGTCTTCCGCGCTGAGGCCGGCAACCGCGCCATCCGGCAGCTGCGACGGCAGCCCGCAGGCGAGACGATACCATAGCAGGCTGTCCGGCGGCGGCGGCGCGGCGCTGTCGTCGACCAGTTCCGACAGCGCCACCGCCCACCGCGGCTGCTCGTTCGGGCGGCGCAGGACGGACAGCGAGATCGGGCGGCGGTCGGCAGTGCGCAGGAAGATCTGGGTCTCGCCCTCGCCGGGCAGCGAGCCGGCAACGTGGAAGGCGCGGGCGACGCCGGTGATCGCCGGCGGGGCATCGGACGCGAGGACGCCGGTGAGGATGCTGCGAAGCCGCGCTTCATTGTCATGGGTGCGCGGCACCTGGGCGCGCGGGCCCGCCAGCTGCGCCTGGCCGGCAGCGTCAACGGTCGCGACCAGCAGCAGGACCGGCACGCCCTTCAGCTTGCGGCGCTTGCCGCCCTCGCCGTCCGGCAGGTCGATCAGGTACGAGATTCGGCTCGGCAGGCCCGCGCCGCTGATCAACGTCCTGACGTCCGCCTGGACATAATAGCGGGACTGCCCCGTCGGCAGTCCGGCAGCGGCGCTCCCCTTGACCGGAATCGCTTCGGCGATGTCGGCCGCGGCCACGCTCCGCGCCGCGAGCGCCATGTCGGCGAGCTCCACATAAGCGTAATCGGTCGGCAATCCGCCGAACGGCAGGGGAGCGGCCGCGGCTACCGGCGTGGCTGCCATCAGGAGCGCGACGGCGCCGATCGAATATGGTAAACGCATAGTTGGACCGCCTTCGCACGCTCCGATTGAAAGATTCAACCCGTCGACGCAGGTAACGTAACCATAAAGCGTTTGCATGGGCCAGACCGGCGCGATAGGAACTGCGGCGTGCGACTGACCGGAGCCGTGAAGCCTGGCATGTGCGTATCGGTGGGACGCTGGAAGGGGCAGTGTCCCTTTTTTAGATCGGAGGGAGTGTCATTCGTTAATGGCTTACGCTGACCAACCAACCATGACCCCTCGCAAGGCGGTCGCCATCGGACTGGTCGTGCTGCTCCACGTCGCCCTCGGATATGCCTTCATTACCGGTCTCGCCTACCAGGTGATCAAGAAGGCAGTGACAGATCTGAAGGTCGTGGACATCAAGGACCAGCCGCCGCCACCCGAACAGAAGCCGCCGCCACCGCCGCCGGAGCCGAGCAAGGTTCCGCCGCCGCCGCCGCTGGTGACGCCGCCGCCGATCGTGCAGACGCAGAGCGTCGCACCGCCGATGGTTTCGGTGCCGGTACCGCCGCCGCCCACTCCCATCACACCGGCCGCTCCGCCGGCTCCGCCGCCTCCCGTGGTGTCGCAAGCGGCATCGGCCAAGGGCAATCCGCAATCGTGGGTGACCACGGACGATTACCCGCCGTCGGCATTGCGCGAAGAGCGGCAGGGCGTCAGCGGCATCGCGTGGACCATCAACGAGCAGGGCCGCGTCGAGAATTGTCACGTCACGTCGCCGAGCGGATCGCCGGATTTGGACGACGCCGCCTGCCGACTGGTGACGCGCCGCGGCCGCTACTCGCCGGCCAAGGATCAGAATGGCAATCCGATCAGGCAGACGGACGCTCGTCGCTTTCGTTGGCAAATACCGAAAGAATGATGCCGGCCGCGCAGCAGGGAACACACCTGCGTTGCTCAACTTATACGAAAAGGACCGTTTAGATCATGACTACTCCTGCCGCCGGCGCTGCAGCCGCGAACAACAATCCGTACGGCCTGATGGCCGCGCTCCAGCAGGGCGGCCTGATCACGCAGGTGATCTTCGCCATCCTGGTGATCATGTCGCTCGCTTCCTGGTACATCATGCTGTCCAAGCTGTTCGAGCAGCAGAAGATCCTGAACCAGTATAAGCGCGTCCGCACCAGCTTCTGGGGCACGCCGACCATCAAGGACGGCGCCAACAAGCTCGAGCGCAACTCGGCCTATCGCCAGGTCGTGGACGACAGCCTGCTCGCGCAGGAGCAGCACACCAAGCTGATCGATCCGGTCGACCAGCATGAGTGGATCGGCAGCTCGCTGAACCGGTCGACCGCGTCGATCAACTCGCGCCTCGGCTCGGGTCTGTCGGTGCTCGCGACGGTCGGCTCGACCGCGCCGTTCGTCGGCCTGCTCGGCACGGTGATCGGCATCTACCGCGCGCTCATCAAGATCGGCGCGGCCGGTCAGGCGTCGATCGACGCGGTCGCCGGTCCGGTCGGCGAGGCGCTGATCATGACCGCCGTCGGCCTGGTCGTCGCGGTGCCGGCCGTGATGGGCTACAACTGGCTGATCCGTCGCAACAAGCTGGTGGCCGAGCAGCTCGGCATCTTCGCGACCGACATCCATGCTTACTTGGTCTCGAACGGTGCGCTGAAGCCGCAACTGGTTGCGGTGAAGTCGGTTCCGACGCCGCCGCTGAAGACCGGTTCGGCCGCCGTCAACCCGAAGGCCTGATGCCTGGACGGGCGGGGCTTCGGCTCCGCCCGCGACTTCATGGCCGGTGATCCGTCACCGGAAATTTGGATAGGATGTTCGCTCCATGGCAATGACTGTCGGCGCAGCCGAAGACGATGCCCCGATGTCGGACATCAACACGACGCCCCTCGTGGACGTCATGCTGGTGCTCCTCATCATCTTTCTGATCACCGTGCCGGTCGTGATCCAGACCGTCCCGGTACGGCTGCCGAAGGTGGTCTACGAGCCGACCACCAGCAAGCCCGAGAACGTCGTGCTGTCGATCCGCAACGGCAAGGACGGGCGTTGCGAGGTTTTCTGGGGCCAGTCCAAGATCAGTGCGCAGGAATTGCTCGATCGATCCGTGAAGAAGCTGAAGATGGAAATCGACAAG
Source organism: uncultured Sphingomonadaceae bacterium (assembly GCA_964247375.1). Classification (GTDB taxonomy): domain Bacteria; phylum Pseudomonadota; class Alphaproteobacteria; order Sphingomonadales; family Sphingomonadaceae; genus Sphingomonas_I. Next base: position 5,075 of record CAXTUG010000061.1, on the reverse strand, counting down.
CTCGGCGGTCCGGCCAACCTGACCCCTGACTCGCTGCCGGAGGTCCATATCCGCAGCGATGTCGATACGCGCTGGGAATGCGTTGGCGGGGCGATGACCAACGTCGCACGCGCCGGCTTCACCCGCATCGGTTTCATCTCGCAGCCCGACCCCGGCACCTACCACGCCGCGGTCGAATAAGCGCCGAATCTAGGAGTATAGAATTATGGCCATGAGCTCCGGCGGCGCCGAAGGCGAGCCGATGATGGACATCAACACGACGCCGCTGATCGACGTCATGCTGGTGCTCCTGATCATGTTCATCATCACCATTCCGGTGCAGACCCATGCGGTGAAGCTGGACCTGCCGCAGAATACGAATGCGGCACCCCCGCCGATCCTGCCGACGAAGAACGAGATCGCGATCGTCAACACCGGGCAGGTGCTGTGGAACGGCAGCCCGGTGGATCTGGTCACGTTGCGCCAGTATCTGGATCAGACCCAGACGATGGATCCGATCCCGGAGCTGCACATCCGTCCGGCCCAGGATGCGCGTTACGAGGTGGTCGACTCCGTACTGGCGGTGACCAAGCGCGCCAACGTCGCCAAGATGGGCTTCGTCGGCAACGAGGCGTACGCGAACGACTTCTGAGATCGGCATCGTTCCGACGGGCGAAGGGCCGGCGCGCGAGCCTGCCCTTTCTCGTATCCGGGTCGATCCAAGCACCGACGCTTCGTGACATAGATCGGTTGCACTGACCGCCGCTTTGCGTAAATACCGCCGATCCTGGGGGAAATCTCGTGAACGGCTGGGCGCTGCCCGCACTTATCCTGATCTGCAGCTATCTCATCGGCGCGATCCCGTTCGGCGTGATCGTGACGCGGCTGGCGGGCGCCGCCGATCCGCGCTCGATCGGGTCGGGCAACATCGGTGCGACCAACGTGCTGCGGACCGGCCGCAAGGGACTCGCCGCGGCGACCCTGCTGCTCGATGGCGGCAAGGGTGCGTTGGCGGTGCTGCTGGCCGAAGCCGTCAGTCCCGGCAGCGGAGCTCTGGCCGGCGTCGGCGCCTTCTTCGGGCACGTCTTTCCGGTGTGGCTGCGCTTCCGCGGCGGCAAGGGCGTGGCCACGCTGCTGGGCGTGGCGCTCGCGCTGCACTGGCCGACCGGCCTCGTCGCGCTGGGCGCATGGCTGCTGGGCATGGTCGCATCGCGCCGATCCTCGGTAGGCGGCATGGCCGCCGCGACCAGCCTGCCGGTGGCATCGGCCTACTTCTTCCAGGTCGACCTCACGCTCACCTTCCTCGGCCTCGCGCTGGTGGTGCTGTGGCGCCACCGGGCCAATATCGAGCGGCTGATCGAGGGCACCGAGCCGCGTATCGGCCAGCGTGACCAGGGCTGACCCGATCGACGCGGAGGGACTCGCCCGGCTGCGGCTGATCCGGACGAGTTCGGTTGGGCCGGTCAGCTACCGTCAGCTGCTGGCGCGGTTCGGATCGGCTGCAGCGGCGCTCGACGCCATCCCGGACCGCGCCCGCCGCGGCGGCGGACGGCCGCCGCGCATTCCTGCGCGGGCCGACATGATGCGAGAGGCGGAGATCGTGGCGGCGCTCGGGGGCTTCTACCTGTTCCTGGGACGGCCGGACTATCCATCGCTGCTGGCCGCGAACGACGACGCGCCGCCGGTCGTGATCGCCGCAGGCGACGCCGGCCTGCTTACGCGGCCGACGGCGGCGGTGGTCGGCGCCCGCAACGCATCCGCGGCGGCAGTCCGCTTCGCGCGGCAACTCGCCTTCGATCTGTCCGGCCGCGACTTTGTCGTCGTATCCGGCCTCGCGCGTGGGATCGACACGGCGGCGCATGTCGGTGCGCTGGACGGCGGCACGATCGGCGTGATCGCGGGCGGGCTCGACATCTTCTACCCGCCCGAGAATGAAGGATTGCAGCGGGAGATCGGCCGCCGCGGCCTGATCGTCTCCGAGCAGCCGCCGGGCACGCAGCCGCATGCGCGCCATTTCCCCTCGCGCAACCGCATCATCGCCGGCCTGGCGCAAGGCACGATCGTGGTGGAGGCGGCGCCGCGCTCCGGCTCGCTGATCACCGCGCGGCTCGCGGCCGAATATGGACGGGAGGTGATGGCGGTGCCGGGCTCGCCGCTCGATCCCCGCGCGCAGGGCTGCAACCAGCTGATCCGCGACGGCGCCACCCTGATCCAGTCGGCGGCCGACGTGGTGGAATCACTGCGGCCGTTCGGTCGCGACCACGTGGCGAGTTCCGCGAGCGGCTATGTGACGCAGGAGCGCGCCGACGACCTGGCTGATGCCGAGCGCGAAGCGGTGGTCGGGCTGCTCAGCGTCAGCGCGGTTTCGATCGACGAACTGGTGCGGCAATCCGGCCTGCCGTCGGCGGCGATCCATGCCGTGCTGCTCGAGCTCGAACTGGCGGGACGCCTCGGCCGCCATGCCGGAGCACGCGTGAGCTTGGTTTGACCGGCCCGAAACACTACTTGACGCAGGCTGCCCCATCTCGTCACCCTCGTGCGTACACGTAAGGACATCCATCAGCGCTCATGAAGCTCGTCGTCGTCGAATCCCCGGCCAAGGCCAAAACCATCGAGAAGTATCTGGGACCCGGTCACCGGGTGCTGGCCTCCTACGGCCACGTTCGCGACCTGCCGCCGAAGGACGGATCGGTCGATCCTGACAACGGTTTCGCGATGGAGTGGGAGCCCTATGCCGACAAGGCCAAGCAGCTGCGCGCGATCGCCGACGAGGCGAAGGGCGCGGACGCGCTGATCCTGGCGACCGACCCGGATCGGGAAGGGGAGGCGATCTCGTGGCATGTCCAGGAAGTGCTGCGGAAGCGCAAGGCACTGCCGAAGACGGTCGAGCGCGTGACCTTCAACGCCATCACCAAACCGGCGGTGCTGGACGCGATGGCCCATCCGCGATCGCTCGACGAGGACCTGATCGACGCCTACCGCGCGCGGCGGGCGCTCGACTATCTGGTCGGCTTCACCCTGTCGCCGGTGCTGTGGCGCAAGCTGCCCGGGGCCAAGTCTGCGGGCCGGGTGCAGTCGGTGGCGCTGCGCCTGGTCGTCGACCGCGAGCGTGAGATCGAGCTGTTCCGGGCGCAGGAATATTGGTCGGTCGCCGCCGACATGGAGCAGGACGGCGTCAACTTCGCCGCGCGGCTGGTGCGCTGGAAGGGGCAGAAGCTCGATCGGCTGTCGATCGGCAACGGCGGCGACGCAGCCGCCGCCAAGGCGGACGTCGAGGCCGGCCGCTTCTCGGTCGCGAGCGTCGAAACCAAGCCGCTCACGCGCAACCCGCCCCCGCCCTTCACCACCTCGACCCTCCAGCAGGAGGCCGCGCGCAAGCTCGGCTTCTCGGCCAGCCATACGATGCGGGTGGCGCAGGACCTCTACGAGCAGGGCGCGATCACCTACATGCGTACCGACGGCGTGCAGATCGACGGCAGCGCCATCTCGGCCGCGCGCCACGTCATCGCCGACCGCTACGACGGCGGCTACGTGCCCGACAAGCCGCGTCAGTATACCGCCAAGGCCAAGAATGCGCAGGAGGCGCACGAGGCGATTCGGCCGACCGACTTCGGCCGCGACCATGCCGGCAGCGGCGATCACGCCCGTCTGTACGATCTGGTGTGGAAGCGGGCGCTCGCGAGCCAGATGGCATCGGCGCGGCTGGAGCGGACCACGATCGAACTGACCGACGGCACCGGGCAGCATGGTCTGCGTGCAACCGGGCAGGTGGTGCTCTTCCCCGGCTACCTGGCGCTCTACGAGGAAGGCCGGGACGATTCCGAGGACGAGGACAGCAAGCGGCTGCCGCGGTTGAGCGAAGGCGACGCGCCGGCGAAGAAGGCGGTGACCGCCGAGCAGCACTTCACCCAGCCGCCGCCGCGCTACTCCGAAGCCTCGCTCGTCAAGAAGATGGAGGAGCTCGGCATCGGCCGTCCGTCCACCTACGCGGCGACGCTGCAGACGCTAAAGGACCGCGACTATGTTGTGCTGGAGAAGAACCGCTTCATTCCGCAGGAGAGCGGCCGGCTGCTGACCTCGTTCCTCGAGCGCTTCTTCGAGAAATATGTGAGCTACGACTTCACCGCCGGGCTGGAGGAGGAACTGGACGACGTGTCCGGCGGCCGCGCCGACTGGCAGCGGGTGCTCGCCGATTTCTGGCGCGACTTCAAACCCAAGACCGCCGAGGTCATGGACCAGAAGCCGAGCGACATCACCGCCGCGCTAGACACGTTCCTGGCGCCCTACCTGTTTCCCGATCGCGGCGACGGCAGCGATCCGCGCGCCTGCCCCAGCTGCGGCGACGGCAAGCTGGCGCTGCGGGGTGGCCGCTTCGGCGCGTTCGTCGCCTGCTCCAACTATCCCGACTGCAAGTTCACGCGCCGCTTCGCGCAGGGCAGCGGCGAAGAAGCCGCCAACGACAGCGGCCCGAGCGAGCTCGGCGTCGATCCGGACAGCGGCGAAGCGGTGACGCGGCGGGCCGGGCGGTTCGGGCCCTATATCCAGCTGGGCGAGGGCAAGGACGCGAAGCGTGCCTCCATTCCCAAGGACGTGCCCGAGCTCGACCTCGCCATGGCGCTCCGCCTGCTCTCGCTGCCGCGCGAGGTCGGGCCGCACCCGGAGAGCGGCAAGCCGATCACCGCCAGCATCGGCCGCTACGGCCCCTATCTGGCGCATGACGGCAAATATGCCCGGCTACAGTCGACCGCGGAGGTCTTCGAGACCGGCATGAACGCGGCGGTCGCCAAGCTGGCGGATGCCGGCAAGGGCGGCGCGGCGGCGCCCGGCGCCGCCCGCGAGCCGCCCGGCCCGGACCCCCCCCGCGTCGGACCCCACGAAGCGGGCGGCGATCTCGAGCGCGCCCGGCTGCGACTCACCGACCGCGACCGCCACGGCCACGGTGAACAGCACGAGCGCGGTGCCGTCGTTGATCAGGCTCTCGGCGCGCAGCGTGGTCAGCGTGCGCCGCGGCAACCGCTTGGCCAGCCCCGACACGGCCGCGGCGTCCGTCGGGGCCAGGACGGCACCGAGCACCCAGGCCGCTCGGTGGTCCATCC
>CAXTUG010000060.1:0-13646 GCA_964247375.1 uncultured Sphingomonadaceae bacterium | reverse complement strand
TACGCGATCTCGAAGGGCGGCATGAACCAGGTCACGAGCACGGCCGCGGTCGCCTTCGCGCCGCACGGCATCCGCGTCGTCGGCGTCGGACCGGGAACCATCATGACCGCCATGGTCGACGGCAGCTTCATCGATTCCGAGGAGGCGCGCCGTGCCGTCCTCTCGCGCACCCCGCTCGGCCGGTGCGGCACCCCCGATGAGATTGCGGCGGTCGTGGCCTTCCTGGCGAGCGACGACGCATCCTACATCACCGGCGAGACCATCTACCCCGATGGCGGGCGCCGCGTGCTCAACTACATCGTGCCGGTGAGGGACTGATCCATGGCGAACATGTTCGACAAGCTCCATCACATCTGCCTGGTCGTGCGGGACATCGACGCGAGCCAAGCCTTCTACGAATCGATCGGGATCGGCCCGTGGACTCCGTATCCGCCCTTGACCGAATATGAGGAGCTGGAGGTTCCCAGCCGCGACGGCTTCATGTCGCTGCAATATCGCGTCTGCGACCTTCCCAGCGTCCAGCTGCAGCTTTGCCAGCCGAGCCAGGATCCCAGCCCCCAGCGCATCCATCTCGACACCAAGGGCGAAGGCGTGTTCCACATCGGCTTCGAGGTTCCTGACGCGGACGTGGCGGAGGCCGAGGCCGGTCTTCCCGTCAAGATGCGCGGACGACGCACGAACCGTTCGGGTTTCACCTACTTCGATACGGAAGAGGGCGCCGGAGTCTACCTGTTGACGCGCGCGACCAACAGGCCTGCAAACTGATCGGCAGAACCATGGGAAACGTGATGAGGATCGATCTGAACTCCGATCTCGGCGAGGGTTTCGGCCCGTGGTCCATGGGGGACGATGCCGCGAGGATGGACATCGTCACCTCGTCCAACATCGCGTGCGGAGGCCATGCGGGCGACGTGGAGACGATGTATCGGACGCTGCGGCTCGCGGCGGATCGGGGCGTCGTGGTCGGCGCGCATCCCGGCTACGCCGATCGCGAAGGGTTCGGCCGGCGCATCATCCCGATGAAGCATGACGAGATCGGGCGGCTCGTCGCCGCGCAGGTGGGCGCACTCGTGACGCTTGCGGCCCTGGCGGGAACCGAGGTCCGCTACGTCAAGCCGCACGGCGCGCTCGGCAATCTCGCCGCCGACGATCGCGCGGTGGCGGACGCGATTGTGGGCGCCGTGGCCGCTCTGCCCGGCAAGTTCGCCATCCTGGCGATCTCAGGCACCGAACTCGAACTGGCAGCGCGTGCGGCCGGACTTGAAGTCTTTTCCGAGATATTCGCCGACCGGGGTTACCTGCCGAACGGTCGGCTCGTGCCCCGCTCGCGCGCCGGAGCAATCATTCACGACGCGGGCGAGGCGGCTGATCGCCTCATCCGTTTCCTCGACACCGGACGCATGCCCGTGATCGAGGGCGATCCCATTCCGCTGGCCGCGCACTCCATCTGCGTTCATGGCGACACCGCCGGCGCGCTGGAGATGGCGCGCGTGATCCGTGAGCGCATCGAGGATGCCGGGGTAGGGGTGACGCCTTGCCTCTCCGCTTGACGTCTTACCGGGCGGAGAACAGCTCCTCTCCAAGGCCGCGACGGGCTCATGCCGGCGTCATGCCTAGCTGCCGATCTCGAGTCAGCGCAGCATGACGCGCAGCCCGGACGGTGGACACGATGGCTACCCGCGTTTTCGCCCGGTGGCCGAGCATGGGCTGCTTGTGGAATTCGCCGACCGGATCGACCCTGTCGTGCAGGCCCGTGTTTCTCATCTGGACAAAGCGCTGAACGGCGAGCCTTTCATCGGATTTCGCGAATCCGTTCCGGCCTATGCGGCATTGTTCATCGATTTCGATCCACTGGCGACCGACCATGGCGCAGCGGAGCGTTGGGCGCGCGACCTCCTCCTGAAGCGCGGAGGCGAGACGGCAGCAGCTGCGCCCGCCGTATGCGAGGTGCTGGTCTGCTACGACGACGATTTCGCACCCGACCTGCCCGCCATCGCCGAGGCGAGCGGCTTGACGCCGCAGCAGGTGATCGAGACGCATCTGGCAGGCCACTACGACGTCGCGATGTACGGCTTTGCGCCGGGCTATGCCTATCTCGCGGGCGTTCCCGAAGTCATTCGACTGCCCCGGAAAAAGACCGCACTGCGCAACGTGCCCGCGGGAAGCGTGCTGATCGCAGGGCCGCAGTGCCTCGTCTCGACGCTGACGGCCCCGACCGGCTGGTGGATCATCGGACGCTCGCCCACGCGCATTCTCGCGGGCGAGGCAGAGCGCCCCTTCCTGTTCGAGGTCGGCGATCGGGTCCGTTTCCGGCGAATTGCACGCGATCAGTTCGGGCGCGAGGACCTGTCGTGAAGGACGCGGTACTCGACGTGAGCTTCGCCGGCCCGCACGTCTCCATCCAGGACGGCGGCCGCCCCGGGCTGATGCGGTATGGCGTACCGGCTTCCGGGCCGCTGGACCGCACGGCGTTCACCGCCGCGAACATCGCGCTCGGCAATCCGCCGGACGCGCCTGCGATCGAGGTTTCCGCCGGTGGGCTGGTGCTGAAATGCGTGGCAGGGGCGATGAGCGTGGCGGTTGCCGGAGGCGGCTTCGCGGTCGACGTCGCGGGACAGAAGCGTGAATCGTGGACGATCGTCGCGTTGGAACAGGGACAGACGCTGTCGATCCGGCCGGGCTCGTGGGGCAGCTGGTGCTACCTGGCCTTCGCCGGTCGCCTGAAGGCGGAACACTGGCTAGGCAGTGCGGCGACGCACGTCATGTCGGGCTTCGGCGGCGGACGCCTGACGGCCGGCCGACAGCTCGAAGTAGCCGACCCGCAGGTCCGCGCCGATCGGGAAGGCGATATCGCCTGTCCGGACTTCGCGCGTCCTTGCCGGGAGGTGCGCGTGACGATGGGTCCGCAGGACCGCTTCTTCGATGCGGCAGCCATCGGCGCCTTCCTGTCCGGTGAGTGGCGGATGTCCGATGCGTGGGATCGGATGGGCGTGCGGCTTGCCGGGCCGGGAATTGCGCCCGTCGCATCGCTAGACATGCCGTCCGAACCGATCTCGCGCGGATCTGTACAGGTCGCCGGCGACGGCGTGGCCACCGTCCTGCTGGCGGATCACCAAACGACCGGCGGTTATCCCAAGATCGCCACGCTGCTCGACTGCGACCTCGACGGCTTCGTCCAGCTGCGCCCGCGCGACGTCGTCCGTTTCCGGCCCGTCGACGCGGAAGCGGCCGTCGCCGCCCACCGCGCTGCCGCCGATGTCGCCGCGCGGTATCGCGAGGAGATCATGAAGCCGCGCGGGAGCCTGCTTCAGCGGCTGCTCAGCGAGAATCTGATCAGCGGCATCGGCGAAGTGGATCCGATCGACCGGGACATGGCGGCGGACGGAGGATGATGGCGGCGCCGGCGATCCTGTTCCTGCCCGGCCTGCTCTGCGACGATACTGTCTGGGCGCATCAGGTCGCCGGCCTGGCGACGCTTGCGCCAACAGCGGTGGCCGATCTCAGCTGCGACGACACGATCGCAGCGATGGCGGAACGTGCCGCAGCGACTGCGCCGGACCGCTTCGTGATCGTCGCGCTGTCCATGGGCGGCTACGTCGCGTTCGAGTTGTGGAGGCGCTGGCCGGAGAGGATCGCCGGCCTGGCACTGTTCGCCACGTCGGCTGCGCCCGACACGCCCGCGCGGGCGGCGGAGCGTCGGGCCGGGCTGGACAGCCTCGCTCTCGGCCGCTTTGCCGGCGTGACCCGACGTTTGCTTCCCAAGCTCGTGCATCCCAAATTCGTCGACGGCATGGTCGGGGCGTCGGTCCAGACCATGGCGAAAAGCCTGGGTGGGGACGCGTATATCCGCCAGCAGCGCGCAATCCTGGGCCGGATCGACTCGCGGCCGACTCTCGCCACCATCGACGTCCCGACCATGGTCGCGGTGGGGCGGGAAGATCTGCTGACGCCCGTTTCGGAGGCTCGGGCAATCCACACGGGGATCGCGGGATCATGCCTCCAGATCATAGAGGAATGCGGCCACCTGCCGCCGCTGGAGCAGCCTGACCGGACATCCCACCTGCTGCTCCAATGGCTGAGCGCGAACTTCCAAAGCACGGTCCGCTGAGTACCGGAGCAGGAGACGCGGGCGCCGCTATTGGTGTGTCGGGCAAATTGCGCTACGATGACGCTTTCATATGTCTCAGAGCGGTTCATGCGCTTTTGCGATACCTCGATAACGGGCGGGATGAATGGAGAACCGGCGGCTAAGTCTCTTTCTCAAGGTGGCCGAGGTCGGATCGCTGAGCCGCGCCGCCGACCGCATCCGGCTCGCGCAGCCGGCTCTCAGCCGCCAGATGCGACTGCTCGAGGAGGAACTGGGCTTCCCTCTGTTCCGCCGGCATCGGCGCGGGATGGAGCTGACCCGAGAGGGTGAGGAGCTGCGCGCGCGGGTCGCCGGTCCGATCCGCCAGATTGACCTGGCGGTTGAGGAGATACGATGTCAGTCGGTCGAAGTCGGCGGAAACGTCGTGCTCGGCCTGCCGCCGACGACCGGAACCGTACTGGCCGGCCATCTCGCACGCCGCGTCGCGCGGGACGCGCCTAACATGACCCTGCGCGTCGTAGAAGGCTATAGCGGCCACCTGATCGACTGGCTCCAGCGCGGCGAGATCGATCTGGCGCTGCTCTATGGGCCGGCATGTGACTATAATCTCTCGACCGAGGAGATGGTGCTGGAAAGTCTGGTTCTGGTAGGGCCCTCGACATCGGGTCTCGATCCAGGAACTCCGGTCACCTTCAACGATGTGGCGACGCGTCCGCTCATCCTGCCAAGCCATCCCCACGGCCTGCGGGTCATCGTCGACAATGCGGCGAAGAAGAAGCATTGCGACTTGCAGGTCAGCGTGGAGGCCGATTCCTTCAACCTCATGAAGGAACTCGTCAAATCCGGTCTGGGCTTCACCATCCTGCCGGTATCGGCGATCGCGCACGAGATTGCGATCGACCGGCTCGCCTACGCGCCCGTCGTCGAACCCGCGCTGACGCGGCAGCTTGCCCTGGCCACGCAGCCCGGCGCCGACATCCCGCGGGCTGCCGAACGGCTGGCTACCTTCGTGCGCGAGGAGATCGTGAACCTGGTCGAGAGCGGAACGTGGAACGTCAGCTTGATGTTCAAGCCGCAGAGTGGCGGTCCTTCCGACGCGTCCCGATAGCACCGAAGCTGCGGAGCGTATCAGCGGTATGTGACCAGGCTATTTCGCCTCGGCGAACCTCACGGCCGCTTCAATCGGAGTGTCGGACCGCAGTCATACCGCTGCAGAGCCATTTCCAGCTCCAGCTATACCCCTGCCTGCACCAATTAGCGGTTTGACCTCAAATTCATGCATATCACATAGCTGCGATTGTAAGGGACAGTTTCCCACCCGCTCTTATCATCCAAAACAACGAGCCGGATAAAAAGGGGGTTGTCTCATGCAACATAAATTCCTCGCGTCAACCGCTTTGTCTATGGCCGCAATGGTTGTCCACACAACAGCCGCTTACGGGCAAGTGGCGGACAACAAGGATGCGACAGCTGCAAGTGAGCAGAATGCTGAGGCATTAGGTGATATCGTCATTACGGCTACACGAAGAAGTGAAAGCCTTCAGAAGGTTCCGATCGCCGTTCAGGCAATCGACTCCACGGCGCTGCGCCAGCAGAACATCGTGAACTTCCAAGACTATGTAAAAAATCTTCCTGGTGTTTCCTTCAGCGGCCGCGGTCCTGGCCAGAACGACGTCTACATTCGCGGCGTCTCGGCAAATAAAGTGAACATCACCGTTTCGGGTGCTCAGGGTACGGCACCCAGCGTTTCGCTCTACCTGGATGATCAGCCAATCACCTTGGCGTCGCGCAACCTGGACCTGTATCTCGCCGATATGGAGCGAATTGAAGTCCTCAGCGGGCCGCAGGGCACGCTGTTCGGGGCAAGTTCGCAGGCTGGTGCGGTACGTCTCATCACCAACAAGCCGAAGCTCGACAAATTCGAGGCCGGGGCGACGCTCGGAGCCGCTTTCACGAAGAGCGGAGACATGAGCAATTCGGCCGAAGGCTACATCAACATCCCCATCGTGAATAACCACCTGGCGGTCCGGCTGGCGGCCTATTCCGTTCGCAGCGGCGGCTATATCGATAATGTGCTCGGCACCGCGCAACTCTCGCCAAGTAATCCGAGCTATCCGGCTGGCGCGACGTTTGACTCCGTCAGCAATCAGGCGCTCGTGGAGAAGAATTTCAACGACTCTTCCTACAACGGCTTCCGGGCAAGCCTCAGGTACGAGATCGACAACAACTGGTCGATCCTCGTCCAGCATACGCGGCAGACGCTCGAAGCGGACGGTGTCTTTGACTATGATCCGTCCGTCGGCGATCTCGAAGTGAGGCGATTCTTCCCCGACAAGCTCAAGGACAAGGCGGATCTCACGTCTTGGAACGTCGAGGGCCGGCTTGGGCCGCTTCGCGCAATCTACACCGGCGGATACGTTCACCGCACGGCGGCCGCGCAGGTCGACTATTCGGGCTACGGCAATGTCGGGCCGTTCATTCCCTATTACATCTGCAACTATCCGGCGTACACCAGGTGCGGCGACCCGACGCTCGGGGAGACGACCTTCACGGAGACGCGTCGCTGGAATCACGAGTTCAGATTGAGCGCGCCTTCGGACTGGCGGTTCCGTTTCACCGCGGGCGTGTTCTACGATCGCGGCAAGTCCATCGACCAGGCGGACGAATCCTCTCCTGCGGCGGCGCAGCTCGGTTTCGCGCCGCACGGTCCGCTGCCGGGTGCGACCGCCAGCAATCCCGATCTGCGTCCCGTCGGCACTCTGTTCATCAACGACTTCACGCGCAAGGACCATCAGCTCTCCTTCTTCGGCGAGGCCGCTTTCGACATTATTCCCAATCGCCTGACGATCGCAGCGGGCCTCCGGCGTTACCATCTCGTATACGGACTGCGCGGCTTCTCCGGCTTCGCAAACCGCGGGGCGGTCAGCAGCCTGGGTGGCGTCAACGTCGACCAGGCACTCGCGGGCAAATCCCCCACGACAGAGAACGGCACCGTCCCGCGCGTCACGCTCACCTGGAAACCGACCGACCGTCTGCTCTTCTACGGCACCTATTCCAAGGGCTTCCGCCCGGGCGGTTTCAATCGCAACGGTTCCGCCACCACGGGCGTCCCGGTCCAGTTCACCACCGACCATCTGAACAATTATGAAGGCGGGTGGAAGACCACTCTGTTGGACGGCCATATCCGGTGGAACGGCGCGGCCTATTACATGAAGTGGACGGACATGCAGGTCACGGCCTATCGTCCGCTCGTCAGCCAGCTCGTCTTCAACGACAATGCCGCGGATGCCGAGATCAAGGGCGTGGAGAGCGACTTCACGGTGCTGCCGGTCGAGGGCGTGCTGCTTGCCGGAGCAGTATCCTACAACCATACGAAGCTCACGAGGGTCAATGCCGGCGTGACGAACGTGGTGCCGGTCGGCTCCTCGCTCGCCCAAGCGCCGCGATTGCAGACCAACCTGCGGGCGCGCTACTCCTGGGCGATGGGCGACTATGACCTGTACCTGGAGGGTCGCACGCAAACGGCCTCCCACAGCTTCAGTTCGATCCTGGCCGGGGAACGGTTCCGTCAGCGCTCCTATACGATCGAAGGCCTGACTGCCGGCATATCCAAGGATCAATGGTCCGCGACGCTCTACGTCGACAACATAACGGACAAGCGTGCCGACCTCTACGCCAACACGCAGGACGACGTGCTCAGGATCGTCACCAATCGACCGCGCACCGTGGGCATAAAGATCAGCTACGACATCCGCTAGCGGATCGGAGCAAGCCGGATGGTGAAGCCAGCGTCTTGCCGATGGCGGCTCCAGCCGGCAAGCCGCTTCGGCGGCATGGCGGGCCGGCGCGACGGCGATCGTACCGGATGCATCGTCGTGCGCATCCGGCAAGAGCATTCGGTTTGATCGCCGCTGCGCGATCGGACGCGAACGGCGCACAGACGGATAATGGCGCATCCGGCTCCCGCAGCGGCGAGCAGCAGTGGACATGCCGGCCTCGCTATGTCGCTATGGACGTCACCATTACGGACGATCGGAGCAGGACGTGAGGGACCGCCTTCGGAATGCGGGACGCCAGGGGCAGTTTCGATGACCGGCTCTAACGTGGCTGCGCGCGCCCTCGCCGGAGATGATGCGGCGGAAGCGCGCAAGCATGTCGAGGAGTTGCTAAGGGGCCAACGCTTCGAAGCGTGTGCCGACGCCGCGCGGACGCTGCTCCGCGACTATCCCGACGATTGGGAGACCCTCTACCTTCTCGCGGTCGCCTGCCGCTATGACAGCCGACCCGCCGAAGCGCGCGCGGCGATCGAACGATTGCTGGATATCAAGCCCGAATACGGGCGGGCCCATCAGGAATCCGGGCATCTCTTCAAGACGCAGGGCAAGCTGACGGAAGCGGTCGAGGCCTATCGCCTCGCCACGCTCGCAAACCCTGCGCTGCTCGCATCGTGGCAGAGCCTGCTCGCTTTGTCGCGCCGACCGAAAGCGGCCGCTTTCGCCGTCCCGGCAGCGGAGCAGGTGAAGTGGCTCACCGCGCTCGGACCGGTTCTCCAGTCCGTCGAAAGCTTCATCCACGAGGGCAAGCTGAAGCGCGCCGAGGAGCTCTGCCGACAGGTTCTCGACAAGGATCCGACGAATGTCGAGGCGATGCGCCAGCTCGCATCGATCGCCGCCAAGATGAACGAGCTGGCCGATGCGGATTATCTGCTCGAGAGCGCCCGCGAATTCTCGCCCGGCAACCCGCGGCTGGCGGTCGATCACGTGTCCGTGCTGTTGCAGCGCCAGAAATATGCGGCCGCGCTTGCCGTGGCGGATCGGCTGGCGGCGACGGAACCGCACAATCCCACTTTCCAGACCTTCGTGGGCAATGCCCGTCTCGGCATGGGCGACTTCGACGGCGCGATCGCCGCCTATGACGCGGTGTTGGCGCGGTACCCGCACACGCCGGCGGTGCACCTGTCGCGCGGGCATGCCCTCAAGACGATGGGGCGGCAGGCCGATGCGATCCACGCCTATCGCGCTGCCTACCATGCGAAGCCCGGGTTCGGCGACGCCTATTGGAGCCTCGCCAACCTCAAGACGTATCGCTTCACGCCCGAAGAGATCGAGGACATGCTTGCCGCGACCCGCTCGCCCCGCCCGGCGCAGGAAGACCGGATCCACATGAGCTTTGCGCTGGGCAAGGCCCTCGAGGACGAGGGGCGCTTCGCCGAAGCCTTCGAACGGTACGAGCAGGGCAATGCGCTCAGTCTGGAGCGCAGCGGATACGATCCGGATCGCTTCGACCGCGAGGTCGAGCGGATGATCGCCGCATGCGACGTCGCCGCGTTCCGCAATGCCGCGGAGGAGGGGTGTCCATCGCCCGATCCGATCTTCATCGTCGGGATGCCGCGCGCGGGCTCGACGCTCGTCGAGCAGATACTGGCCTCGCACTCGCAGGTCGAAGGCACCGCCGAACTCCCCAATATTCTCGCGACGGTGCAGCAGCTGTCCGCGCGTCCGGACGCGCACGGCCGCCGCTATCCGGAAAACCTGCCCACGCTCGATCCGGCGGCGCTGCGTGCCATGGGTGAGGATTACATCGCGCAGACCGCGACCTACCGCACCGGCAAGCCGCGCTTCATCGACAAGATGCCGAACAACTTCCGGCATATCGGGCTCATCCGGCGAATGCTGCCAAATGCGCGGATAATCGACGTGCGCCGGAATGCGATGGCCTGCTGCTTCAGCAACTTCAAGCAGCTGTTCGCGGCAGGACAGGAGTTCAGCTACGGGCTGGAGGCCGTCGGGCGATACTACCGGAAGTATGTCGACCTGATGGAGCATTGGGACGCGGTTACGCCGGGCTTTGTGCTCCGCGTTCGGTACGAAGATGTGCTGGAGGATCTCGAAGGGCAGGTTCGGCGCATCCTTGCCTTCTGCGACCTCCCGTTCGAAGCACAGTGTCTTGAATTTCATCGCACGTCACGCCCCGTGCGTACCGCCAGCTCCGAACAGGTCCGGCAACCGCTCTCCGACCGCGGACGAGATCAGTGGCGGCACTTCGCCGCCTACCTCAAGCCGCTCGAACTAAGTCTCGCGGGCCTGACGCCCGCGCACGAACCAGAAGCGGCTGACATCATCCCGGCAGCGCCGACTGCCACATCTGGCAAGCAGGGTACATGATGAGCAACAGCACGATCGCGACCAGTATATTTCTGCTGATGCTCGCAGCGACGTTCGCGGTCTCCTTTCTCGGACGGTTGCACAGCAAGGGGGGCGACGAACACGGCCTTGCCGAGGAGAAGCTCAACAAGTGGCTCGTCGGGCTGAGCGCCGGCGCGGCGGCGAATAGCGGCTTCGTCGTCACCGCGGCGGTGGGGCTGGGATATAATTTCGAAATGCAGTGGATGCTGGGTCAGATCGGCTGGCTGCACGGCGCCATCGTATTCTGGCGGTTCTTCCCGCAGCGGGTGAATGCCTTCGCGCAGCGCAGCAGGGCGACCACCATGTCGGAGCTGCTCTCCTTCGGGCTGCCGTCCGCGCCCGGTAAGATCCTCGCGACCCTCTGCGCCGTCCTGATCCTCTTTCTCCTGTCCATGTTCCTGGCGGCGCAGTGGCTGGCGGGCCAGAAATTCCTGCACGGCGCCTTCGGCTTCAGCGGCATAGGCGCGCTCTCCATCTTCGCGGCCGTCATCCTCGCCTACACCGCGGTCGGCGGGTTTCGCGGATCGATCTACGTGGATACGATGCAGGCGGTGATCCGCCTGGTCGGCACCGCCGTGGCGCTGGTGACGATCGTGACGATCGCGCTCAAGATGCCCGGCGACCTGCATGCGAACCTCGCCAGCGTCAGCCCGGACTTCCTCATGCTCTTCCCGATGGGCATCGGCGTCGGCCTCGCCTTCGCGCTCGGCTACGCCGCGACGGCGATGGGCTACGGCCTCGGCCAGCCGCAGGTACTCTCGCGCTATCTGGCGGGAAGCTCGCCCGAGGAAACGCAGGCGGCCTGGTGGATTTACATCGGTTTCGTCCAGTTCACCTGGATTTCCATGACGGTGTTCGGCGTGCTGCTGCGCGTCGTCATGCCGGACATGTCCGATCCCGAGGCAGGCCTCAGCACCTTCTTCGAGAACCATGTGAACCCGGTTCTGACCGGCATCATCGTGGGCGACGTGTTCGCCACCATCGCGGCAACGTCCAATGCGATGCTGATCGCCATGGGTCAGGCCTTCGCGCACGACGTCATTCCGCGCCTGTTGCCGCGCGTCAGACTGCCGCTCTGGCTCTGCGCCATTCTGGTCGGGGTCGGGACAATGGCGCTCTCGCTGGCATCGCAGAGCAACGTGGCGACACTCACGCTCGGGTCGATCTCGCTGGTGGGGGCGGCGATCGCGCCCGCCGTTCTCGTAAAGGTCATCGGTTGGCGGCAGGACGGCCCATCGCTGATCGCCGCCGTTCTGGCGGGGCTTGCGGCGGGCGTCCTATGGCGGGTGCTGGGCTTTCAGGCGATCATCACGGAGGCGCCGGTCGGGATCCTGGCGGGGATCGCAGCCAGCTGGCTCATGACGCTGCGGCCGGGCTTCGTGAACATGTCGATCAACGCTCTGACCGATCCGGCGGACGGAAAATCGCCGACCCGCCCGTGATCGTTGCGGCGAGGGATCGGTCCTGCTCGGCAGCTTCCCTTCGGAGAGACCTTCCCAAATCCGGCGATCAGCCGGATTGGGGTGCGGCCATCCCCGTCTGGCTACCGATCCAGTCGACGAACTGGCTCAGCGCGCGCTTTGATCGCGGTGTGTCCGCAACGTTCAATGTGTAGGAGCCGGGGGTCGGCAGGTCGGGCAGCGGCAGCGCCACGAGCTGACCGCTGCTGATCATCGGCAGCACCAGCGATCGCCATCCCATGGCAATGCCTTGATGATCGAGGGTGGCGTAGACGATGTCGAGGTAGGACGAGCAGCGTACCGATACGCGCTCCAGCAGGCTCTTCCCACCCCCCGCGCTGTCGAGATAGTCGGCCCAGTCCAGCCAGCTGGCGTCGGGACGATCATGATCGATCAAGGTGTGGGAAGCCAGGTCGTCGACGCGTTCCGGCAGACCGAAGGTCTGCAGGTAATGCGGGCTGGCGACGGGGACGATCGCGTCGCTGAACAGGTTTATGCCGCGCCGCCCGAGGGCGTTCGCCGGCGCATAGCGCACGATCGCATCGGCATCGATGTCGTCAAAGTTCGCCGCCATGTCCTGCGCGCTGATCCGGATCGAGGTTCCGGGACAAACCGTCCGGAAGTGGGACAAGCGCGGCATCAGCCAGAAATGCGAGAAGGCGGTGGTGGTCGCGACGACGAGGTTCGGACCGCGCTCCTGGGCCGAGACCGCGCGCACCGACTGAACGATCTGGCCGAACGCCGCGGAGGTCGACCGGCTAAGCTCCTCGCCCGCCGGCGTCAGCTCGATGTGGCGGTGCAGCCGCCGGAACAGGGCGGTGCCGAGTCGAGCCTCAAGGGCCGCAATCTGGTGGCTCACCGCCGCTTGGGAAACGTTGAGTTCGCTGGCCGCATCGGTGAAGCTCAACCGCCGCGCGGTCGCCTCGAATGCGACGAGCGCCGTAAGGGACGGAAGCGCCATCCGTAGATTAGGCATAATCCTGCCTAATGCGAGCAGCGCGCTTTTTCAATCGAGTATGCACGTCGCACCGAGTATGATGCCGTACGAGTTTTGTTGGGAGATCTTATGGCTACAGCTCTGGCGCCGCGGCAAACCGCTCATTCGATCGTCTCGGATGCGGTGGCGGAATGGATGCCGGATCATAGCCTGCCGACAGCGTTGTACGCCGACGAGGCAGCCTATGCGGCGGATCTCGACGTGATCTTCGGCCGCCACTGGATCTGCGTCGGTCCTGAACTGGAAGTGCCGAATCCCGGCGACTACAAGCTCGTCGAACTTGGCCGTGCATCGATCATTATCGCGCGGCAGCGCGATGGCACGCTGCAGGCCTATCACAATACCTGTCGGCATCGCGGCGCCCGCATCGTCGATTGCTCGGGCAAGGCCAGCCGGCTGATCTGCCCATATCACAAATGGTCGTATCGGATGGACGGCAGCCTTCTCGTCGCCCCTAGTATGGGCAATGCGGTCGACAAGGCGAATACAAGTCTGAAGCCTGTTCATATCCGGCCGATCGGCGGCCTGATGTTCATCTGCCTATCCGATGAGGCTTCGACCGATATCGAGATAATGGCCGCGGACATGGAACCTCGGCTGGCGCCTTACAATCTCAAACATGCCAAGATCGCGCACGAGATGGATCTGATCGAGCATTCCAACTGGAAGATCACGATCGAGAATAATCGGGAATGTTACCACTGTCCGACCACCCATCCCGAACTCAATGCCTCGACGGTGGCGGATGCTTACAACGATGCCGACAATCTGAAGACGGTCGACAATCGCTTCTTCTATGATGCGGCGGCAGTGCAGCGGCGCTGGGATGAGATGGGTCTCAAGAGCGTCAAGACCGAGTACCAGCTCGGCGTTGAAACCCAGTATCGTACCGCGCGGCTGCCGTTGGCCGGCCACGG
>CAXTUG010000059.1:0-13705 GCA_964247375.1 uncultured Sphingomonadaceae bacterium | reverse complement strand
GGGACGCTTAGCGGGAGCCGCGCGGCGAACGGAAGCGGAGATTGCCGAGGTGGCGGGGCTCGCCGCAAGCAGCTGTGGATATATCGGGAGCGCACATGGTCAATGCGCGTCGCGTGCACGCGTGAGCGCACCTCGACTTCGCTCGTGCGAACGGGATCGCAGCTCCTTCGTCCGTCGCATGCACATCCGACAAGACGCGGAGATTGGCTTGACCGGGAGCGCAGGCGCGATCAGCTTGCAGACATGTCCGATACGAACACGAACGACCAGACCGCCCTGACCGTCAGCCTGGGCCCGGCGCAGATCGAGGCGATTGACGCCTGGATCACGCGCCACCCCGACCCGAAGCCGAGCCGCGAGGAGGCGGTGGTGCAGCTGGTGATCGGACGACTGGGTGCGGATGACGTCCACCAGTCGACGGTTATCCCGGGGATGGTGACGGGGCGGGATATCGTCTGAGATGGCGAGAAATGGGCCGTGGGCAGCCTGCCTGCTTAGCATTGCCCGAGACCAGAAAGCCGCCGATCGGTCTCCGACCCAGTTCAAGCCATTCCGGCAACTTCACGCGAACGTCTGCTCCCGACACAACCCGCCGTTCGCCTGCAAGCAGCCGATCGTGCAGCAACGCGTCCACCTGCCGTCGTTCTGAGTTCCGCCGCTCCCAAGCGCTGGCGTCCATTCTGCCAAATGTGCGAGTAAAGTATGACGGCGGTGAACGAGCGGGCCCGCGCTTAGGCTTAGGAGCTAACGCGAGCAGCCCGATATCCGACCATGTTTTCGAGATGTTGACGGTTGGTGAGAGTGATCAGTCCTCCCTTAGAACTCAGCAGATCATCGCGGCGCAGCGCCTGAAGTGTCCGATTAATGTGCACGCTCGTAAGACCAAGCGTGTCGGCCAGCAGTTCTTGGGTCAGCGGCACCGCAAACTGATCGCCGGAAGCAAGGCCGGCCAAGGCGAGGCGCTCCTGTGTCTCCAAGAACCAGTCGGCCAGCCGCTCCTGAGCACTGAGCCGGCCAAGTCGGGTGATTTGCGCAAGAAAATAGTGCCGTTCCAGTGCCGCGCTGAGGGCGTAGGCATCGGACAAACCGCTGTTTGCCGCAGCACTGGGTATCGGACAGGTCACGACCTCGGTAACAGCCGAGATCGGTGCCGAGGCGACGGGATTGCGTTGAGGGCACAGTCCGATCAAGTCGCCTGGAAGCAGAAAGCTCAAGATCTGTCGACGTCCGTCCGACAGAATACGCTGATGGCAAGCCCAACCGCTCAGGATGGCGCGCGGCGCATGGATCTCGTCGCCTTCTGCAATGATCTCGCGCCGGGCCGGCCATGGACGTGAATCGTGCTCGGCCACCTGCAACGCTGCCAACTCCGCCGGGTCCAGTTTCGCTAACCGGGACAGTCGCATTTCCAACGGCGACGGCTTTGAGCGCGCGGCTGTTAAGGTGCTCATCGGGTTCACTCCGCGTCAGATGAAAATAGGGGAATTACGTCGCCCACTGTGCCGAGCGCAGCCTGCGAAGGATCGATGGCCGTCGACAGCGGGAGTTCGATCGAACAGTCGAGCCCCCCCGGCTTGAACTCGAAGGAGGTTGTCGCGCCCAGCTGGTATGGAAGCGCCTCCTCGATGAGGTCCTGCCCGAACCCCCGTGGACGCGGCGCCGCCGACAGGAGCGAAACTCCGGTTTCTTTCCAGCGCAGGTGTAATGTCGCCTCCGCAGCCGATCCGGTCAGCGTCCATTCGACGCTCAACATTCCCTGATGATAGAGCGCGCCGAATTTGACAGCATTGGTTACCAGTTCATGCACAGCCAAACCTATGAGTTCGGCCGACTTGTTCTGGAGACGGACTGAAGGTCCGGCGATCTTGCAGTTGGGCCCATCGAGACAGTTAACGTCAAGTAGTTCGTCGCGTATAATGTCCTCGAGTTCTATGCCGCAGGAATGCAGCTCTACGACTCCTGTCTGGTATCTCGCAATCGCATTGAGCCGGCCCTGGAAATGTTCGGCGAACTCATCTTGCGAGGCGCCATTCTCCAGAGTTCGCCGAAAGATCGAGCGGATCACGGCAAGCATGTTGCGGACCCGATGCTGAAGTTCGTCAGCAAGCAACTGCTCGCGCGTTGCAGCGGCGTTGAGCGCCTCTCGCAACTGGGCCACCTCGCTTTGAGACGCAGATAGGTGTGCCTTTGCCGTCGCCAGCTCCGCCACCACCGTGTCGGGATGAGGCTGGTGCAGCGGATCGGAGTCCATAGAAATTGGAGTTCGTTTCGACACGTTTCGCTCGCCGTTGACGCGTCGGAACGCGGCATGCGCCCTCACGTTTTCCTTACGCGTTTTGAACGCATGCTACGCGGGATATGTCCCTGCCGTAATATCTCAGATCCCGCCGCCGAGCCCGTTGAAGCTGCCGGCTTCGCGTTTTCACGGTTCCGATCCCCAATGGCCGTGCTAACGTGGATTAGCGACGGAGAGATAGTCGATGGTTTCCGGAACCTTGTCAGGATCGCGCATCCTCGTCGTGGAAGACGAATATTATCTGGCTGATGATGCCCGATCCGTTCTGTCAGGGGTGGGCGCGGAGATTGTCGGGCCGGTGCCGACGGCGGATGAGGCCGCTGCCTTCATCGAAGCGGACAGCGCGATCGATGGCGTATTGCTGGACGTCAACCTTCGCGGCGAGATGGCATTCGATGTGGCCGATGCTTTGCAGGCACGCGGTGTCCCATTCATATTCGTGACCGGCTATGATCGCGCGGCGCTTCCCGAACGCTTCGCCTCGGTGCCGTCCCTGGGAAAGCCGGTCGATCCGGACCAGCTCGTCAAGTGCTTCGAACGGTTGAAGGAGGCGTCGCGGGGTTCCGCATGATGGATCGAGCGTAGCACGCGCCCGGTTTCACGCGTGGATCGCCTGACTGATGGCCGCGGTAATGCGAGTCACGTTGATCGGCTTCTCGCATACGCGCACACCGACGAACCGTTCCGGCAACGTGGCCGGATCGTAGCCCGTGGTGAAGATCAGCGGCACGCAGCGCTCGACCAACGTATCGGCCAACGGGTAGACACTATCGCCGCCCAGGTTCACGTCGAGGATCGCGCGGTCGGGTGGCGATTGCAGATCCAGCAGCGCCAGAGCGCACTCGATCGTAGGTGCCGGGCCGATCACCTGCGCGCCGGCATCGGACAGCTGCTGCGACAGCTCCTCGGCCAGGTAATATTCGTCCTCGACCACCAATATGCGGCAGTTCCGCAGTCTCACGTCAGCCATGTTTCTCCTTACGCGATCCGGTAGTTGCAGAAATCGGCATGGAAATAGTGCAGTGAACGCCGTCATTGTCGAGAACGTAGGTTGTACGGGCGGAAAGCTGATACGGCAAAGCTCGCTCGATCAGCTCACGCCCCTGACCACCGCCCTGTGGCCCCGCATTGCGCGCAGGCATGGCAACGCCTGTCTCCCGCCAGTCGATGTCAAGCCACGGCCGCTGCTCGCCATTCTCACGCGCAATGCGCCACGTGACCGCGAGGCGGGCTTCGGGCTGGCTCAGCGCGCCATATTTGACCGCGTTGGTCGCGAGCTCGTGAAGCGCCATTGCGAGCGTCTGCACCGTGGTGGAACGGAGCCGAACTTCTGCCGGCCCTGCAAGCACGATACGTCCGTCCTGGCCGGGCTCGACGCCATGGGCCGACAATTCGGTGCGGAGCAGCTCGTCGAAGGTCACCCGGTCATGCTCGTTGAGACGTGACAGCAATCCCTGCACGCGGGCGAGCGCATCCAGCCGGTCGCGAAAGCGCGTGCGAAAGTCGCCAAGGTCGCTGCTCGCACCGGCCGTCCTCTGCGCCATCTGCCGCACCACCCCGATCAGGTTGCGGGTACGATGCTGGAGCTCGGCGACCAGCACGCCTTGCCGCTCCAGTAGGTCACGAAGGTCGTCGATGTCGGTCGAGGTGCCGATCCACTCGATGAAGCCGCCTTGCTCGTTGCACACCGGCGTCGCGCGGGTCTGAAACCACCGGTAAGCGCCGTCGCTCGCGCGACGGATGCGATAGACTACCTCGAAGCCGCTCTGCTCGGTAACCCGGTCCCATGCATCCAGGGCGATCGCCCGATCGTCCGGGTGCAGCATCGCCAGCCAGCCCCGTTCGTGGCTATCGGCTTCGGCCTGGCCCGTATAATCGGTCCACTGCCCGCTCGCCCAGGTCCAACATGCCGGTTCAGCGGCGCGCCAGACGAGCTGCGTCAGCCCCTCTACCAGCGAATGCAGCCGCTCCTCGCTCGCCAGCAAGGCCTCTTCGGCCTGCCGGCGGGCGGTGATGTCGGCGGCGGCACCGAACCATTCGACGATTCGTCCGTCGGCGTCGAGGATCGGCACGGCGCGCGAGATCGTCCACCCGGTGGTTCCGTCCGCGCGCTGGACGCGGTGTTCGAACTCGAAAGGCTTCTTCTCCGCGATCGCGACCGCAATGGCGTCGCCAACCTCCGCCTGCTGATCCGCAGGAATATATTGGGCGAGCCACGATCCGTCCTCCGGCGCCGGAGCGAGGAAGCTGCCGCCTGCCATGTCCAGCATCTGCAGCCAATCCGGGCTCATTCGGTAAACGGCTTCCGAGCTTGCATCGAGCAGCGCCTGCAGCCGTCGCTCGCTGTCGCGCAGCGCCGTCTCGGCATTGTGGACGGCGGTAAGGTCGGTAAAGGTCACGACCGCGCCGCTGATGTAATTGTCGATGCTTCGATACGGCAGCACCTTGGCGGCGAGATGACGTCCCGTATGCGGATCGATCACCGTCCGCTCGATCGGGACGAGCGACTTCAGCACACGTTGCACGTCCTCGGGCAGCTCGGGATAGGCGACGCGCGACACGACGTGATCAAGCGGCCGGCCGATATCCGTTTCGAGCAGGTGAAAGACTTCGGTCGCCGACGGCGTGAAACTGCGGACGCGGAGGTCGTTGTCGAGAAACAGGGTCGCGATCTGCGTCGCTTCGAGAAGGTTCTTGAGATCGGAATTGGTGCGGCCGAGCTCCGACACCCGGTGGGCCAGTTCGCCGTTGACGGTCTGAAGCTCCTCGTTGACCGATTGCAACTCCTCCTTGGAAGTCTCCATCTCTTCGCTGGCGGACTGCAGCTCCTCGTTGATCGACTGATATTCCTCGTTGGACGACTTCAGCTCCTCATTCGTCGACTCGAGCTCCTCGATGGTTGCCTGGAGCCGGTCGCGCGTCAGCCTGAGCTCCACTTCCAGCCGCTCGACATGCTCGCCATGCTCCGACCCACCGTCGGCCGCCGACGCCTCGGCGACCGGTCCCGTGTCCTGGAAAAGGACGAAGAGCGAGGTAACGTCGTTCCCGCCAATCGGCTCGATCATCAGGTTGACGCCGATCGCACGATCCTCATAACGTACCACGAGACGCGGCAGCTCGACCCGCCGTGCTTCCGATACGGCGCGCTGCAAGGCGGGTCGAAGCTCGCTGCGGAGGTCGCGGTGGAC
This sequence comes from uncultured Sphingomonadaceae bacterium, assembly GCA_964247375.1. GTDB lineage: Bacteria > Pseudomonadota > Alphaproteobacteria > Sphingomonadales > Sphingomonadaceae > Sphingomonas_I. The sequence continues at coordinate 8,221 of CAXTUG010000059.1, read as the reverse complement.
GAGGTTGAGCAGGCTGAGGCTGGCGGCACCCGCGAGCGGCTCGAGGAAGCGTCCCGTACGGCCGGAGAAGTGCAGCACGTCGCCCTGGGTGTCGATCACCACATAGGCCGGCGCGTAGCGCTCGGCGATCGCCTCGGCCTGTCGGCCGATCGCCCCGGTCAGTCGAGCCGAGAATGGCAATGGCTCCGGCCGCAAGAAGTCCGCGGGTTCAGGCCCGCGTGCGCGTGGGCTGAGCGGGAAATCGGGAATGATCCGGGTGGCCGTCTCCAGCCGCCGATAAACGCGGTTCTTGCGATCCACCGGCGCGAACAGCTTCTGGTGACGGGTGACATTCTCCGAATTGCCGAGGAACAGCACTCCGCCGGACCGAAGCGAGAAATGGAAGATCGGAATCACCCGGCTCTGGATGTCGGTGTTGAGGTAGATGAGCAGGTTGCGGCAGGACAGAATATCGATGCGGGAGAAGGGCGCATCCTTGATCACGTTATGCGGCGAGAAGATGCACATCTCGCGCAGCTCCTTGGACACGCAATAGGTATCGCCTTCGCGCGAGAACCAGCGGTGGAGGCGGTCCGGCCGGATGTGACCGGCGATCGAATCCGCATATCGCCCCGCGCGCGCCAGCCCGAGCGCGCGCGGATCAAGGTCGGTTGCGAATATCTGGACCTGCGGCGGCCGATCGATCGTCGCCATATGCTCTTTCAGCAGGATGGCGATAGAATAGGCCTCCTCGCCGGTTGCGCAGCCGAGCACCCAGACGCGGAACTGGTCGTCCGGACCTTTGCCCTCGAACAGGCGCGGTATCTCGCTTTCCAGCACCGCGAATTCCGACGGATCGCGAAAGAACTGGGTGACGCCGATCAGCAGGTCTTGGAAGAGGTCCTGTGCCTCGCTCCGGTCGCTGCGCAGTCTTGCGATGTAGGCGTCGATATCATCGATCTGGAGCACCTGAAGTCGTCGGTGAACCCGGCGCAGGAACGTGCCCCGCTTGTAACCATGGAAATCGTGACCGGTAACGTTGCGCAGGATCGTGGTGATCTGGGCAACCTGCGCCTCGACCTGCTCCGGGACCGGGTTCCGTTCGGGCAGAACGGCAACGCTGGACAGGTTCTTGAGGTACAAAGCGATCTGAGCGGGAATCTCCTCGGCCTGAACGTGCAGGTCGACCGCGCCAAACGGTCCGGTGACACCCTGCTCGCCGTCGTTGTCATTCCCGGTGCCGGCCTCACCGATGGAGAGCCCGCCATATTTCTTGGTCGCCGTCACACCGGCCGTGCCATCGGTTCCCAACCCGCCGAGGATCACCGCCACCGCCCGGTCATGGGCATGTTCGGCGAGCGAGATCAGCATCGAGTCGATCGTGCCGCGGTGACCTACCGGCTCGGTGGCCGGACGAATCTGGAGGTGACCGTCGGTGATGCCGATCATGTCGTCCGGGCCGCCAATGTAGATATGGTCCGGCTCCAACCGGTCCCCATCGCTGCCGATCGACACCGGCAGCGGCGACGTTCGCTCGAGGACCTCGCGAACGGTGCTCACACCCAGTCCCTCGAGCTGGCGAACGGCGATCACATAAGCCGCGCCGAGATCAGGGCTGATATCCGCGAATAGGGTCTCCAGCGATCGCAGCGAGGCCGCGCAAACGCCGATGCCGACGATCGGCATTACCGTCGATCGTTCTTCACCCTCCAGCTCCGCCGAAGAGTCCTTCAAGTCTTCGTTCGCGTCACTCATCGGATCGTCCAAGTGCCTTCGCCGACGATAGCCGGTCGGATCGATCTGCAGAAGCGGCTTCGATCAGATATCCGGTGCCGGCGGCGTTCGTCCCAGGCGCAAGGATGCCACCGCCGCGTCGCGCAGGGTTGTGGCATAGCGGCGATATTCGACCGCCCGTGCTTCGTAGAGCTCGGCGACCGCGACGCGACCGCTCTGGCGTGCATCGACCGCCATCCGCTCAACGAGCGTGACGCGCTCCTCCATCACCCGCATGGCGATCCGAATCGCCTCGTCGACCTCGTCTATATGTGAAGCGAGCTGTTCGGCGGTGTAGGCGTGACCGATTTGACAGCGATAGCGGAGCGGCTTGGCGTCGTTCACCTCGGATAGCACGCCGCTGCATTCCGGACAGGAGAGCGCGCTTGGCGTTGCAATCCGCCGTAGCATGTTGCTCCCGGAATGCGCGCCGGCGGCGATCTCGACCTCCAGGCGGAGATCCTCCCGTGTCGCGAGAGACGGCCCGGCCGGCGTGCCGGCGAGCTTCGCGAGCAGCCCGCCGAGATCAGCCGCCGACGCGACGTGATCGACGTCCACGGCTTCGAGCGCGGCGAGCGGCATCTGGTCCGCCTCGGCATCCAGAGGGTGCTGCACCACGGCGGTGCCGCCACGCGACTTGATGGCGTACAGGCCCGATGCCCCGTCATTCAGCATGCCGCTCAGCACCACGCCGATCGATCTGGCACCGTAGGACAATGCCGCCGACCGGAACAGCGGATCGATCGACGGCCGCACCATATTCTCGCGCGGGCCGACGCCCAGACGGATCGTGCCCTCGATCAGGAGCAGGTGGCGATCCGGTGCCGCCACATAGACCCGTCCGCGCTCGATCGGCTGCCCATCCACCGCTTGTCTGACCGGCAAAGTCGCGCTGCTCGATAGAATTTCGGCGAGCAGGCTGGGGCTGTGCGCGGGTATATGCGTGCTGACGAAGACGCTTGCCGGGAGATCGGCAGGCAGGTGCCGCAGCACCTGCTTGAGCGGCCCGCTGCTGCCAGCCGAGCCGCCGATGGCGATGATGTCCCTCGTTGTCACGTCACCCACTTATTTCTCTTTTCAATCAAGATAAGTTCCTGTCGAAACGCGACGATACCTGTATAAAACCGATATTCGCAGCATATATGCTAAATGATACGGTTTGTGGCTGACGTATGTTGGTGCCGAACACACAGGTCGATGTGCGGTATAAGTGTCGTTGCCGCTCTTTTATGATCGTGCTCCGACCATTTATCGAGAGAGCGACGGTTAACAGCGGTTGTTCGCCACGATCGCAGCGACATCAAGGCGCATACCTGACAAGCACATCAACCCGGCAATGACGCCGTTTGGCGCAGTGCTTCGCCGAGTGCGAGCGCCGTCGATGTGGCGAGGTTCATGGAGCGTACTTGCGGCCGCATGGGATGCGCAGCCGCGCGTCGCAGGCGTCGGCTACCGCGGGCGGCACGCCCGCGCTTTCCTTTCCGAAGAGCAGGACATCGTCGGCCGCGAAGCTGAAATCATAGGCCGATCGCGTGCTCTTCGTGGTGAACAGCACCAGTCTCCGCGGTCCGACGGTGGTCCTGAACGCGTCGAAGTCGGGATGACGTACGACGGCGACGTGATCGATATAGTCCATGGCGGTCCGGCGGACCCGTCGATCGTCCCACGCAAAGCCCATCGGCTCGATGAGGTCTACGGCCGCTCCCATACAGGCACCGAGCCGCAGAACGGCGCCGACGTTGCCGGCGATTTCGGGCTCGAACAGGGCAATGCGCATCCAGGCTGGTTGGCTCCGGCAAGCGCGCCGCGCAAGCCTGCGCCGCGGCGATGGGGCGCGTCGCCGCTCTCGCGCGATCTATTTCGTTGCGGGGCTCGTCAGCGACCGAACTTCCAGCAGCGCCTGCACCATGCGGCCGGGCTCCTCGATGAAGGGGAGGTGCGCCGAATGTTCGAACCAGATAGCGCGCTTCTGCGGCGCCTTCACGTGCGCCAGCCACGCGGCCGCGATCGATCCCGGCGTCGTGTAATCGTGCCGGCCGATGAAGAAGTAGACCGGCACGTCGATCCGGTCGACGCGCTTGAAGCTGATGTCGATGAGCGACGGCCACACCGTCTTCATCCCAGGCTCTCCGATCCGCCGCCGTGTAGAGCGGCGAGAGCCGGCCGAGATGGAAATACCAGTCCGCATCGGGCCGATACGCGACCAGGCCGCCGTACCGGATGTTCCAGTCGCGCTCGATCATCGTTCGCTCGACCGAGAGGACGCCGTTGCCCGGATAGGGCCTGAGCGCCTCCAGCGCGGCGACCGCAGCGGCGTTATGGTCGGCCCGCGCCCGCGCCAGCGTCCAGTCGAAGCCGACCCGCTCGTTATCGCGTCCGTCGATCAGCTGGCCCACGCCGATATAGGCGCGGAGCAGGTCCGGGCGCTTGATCGCCACCGACAGGCCGATCGTGGACCCGTAGCTCAAGCCCAGTACATATATCTTCCGCTGACCGTAGCGCCTACGCAGCAGCTCGATCAGTTCGATCGCATCGTCGCGGTAGCGCTCCGACGACAGGGTCGGCGCAATCCTTGCCGGATCTTCCAGCAGGTACGAGCGGCCGGAGGCCCGCTGATCCCACTGCACGACGGTGAAGAAATCCTCCCACGGGCGCTGGAAGCTCCAGGCGATCGGCATCTCGGGCGACGCCGGACCGCCGTGGATGAACAGCAGGATCGGATTGGCGCGGTCCACGCCTCGCACGTTGACGACCTGCCGCGCGCCACCGAACGTCGCCACAAAGGTCTCGTCCACGCCGTTCGGCGTCACGATCTTCTGAACGCCGGCGACGATGCCGCGTCCGGGCGCGTAGTCGTCGGTCGGCGGCGCCTGCGCGATCGCCGCCGCGCCGATGCCGATCAGGGCGCAGCAGAGTGCGACGATGCGGGTGGCGGGCATGACGAGTATGTCTCCGAGGTGGAACCCGTCAGGCGGGCACCTGCCGTGCTGCGGCAAAGCATCGTCGGCTTGCCGGCGCGCCGTGTACCTCAAGGTTCGCAATCCTTCAGCGTCCGTGCCGCCGCGTCGAAGGCTTCCCACGATCGCCTGGCCAGGCTGCCGCCCACGCTGCATCGGCGGACGCCGAGCTTCGCCAACGCGGCGATCGTGCCGTTATAGGCATGGACGAGAACGTTGACGGGCTTCGGCGCCACGGCGGCGACCAGCTCGGCAACGGCGCTCGGATCGAGGATGACGGGCACGAACAGGCAGTCGGCGCCGGCATCGGCATAGGCGACGGCGCGGGCGATGCTCTCGCTCACGGGCATGTCCGGCACGCGAAAATTCTCCTGGCGGCCGACCAGCATGACGCCCGGATCGATGCCGTCGATCGCCGCGCGGGCGGCGGCGATGCGCTCGACCGCGAGCGGCCGATCGTAGATCGCGCTGCCCGACCAGTCCTCGATCGAGAGCCCGGCGACGCCCGCGTCGACGGCTAGCGCGACGTTCGCGGCGACGTCGGCCGGCCCGTCCGCGAAGCCGTTCTCGAAATCCGCGTTGACCGGCAGATCCGTCGCGGCGACGAGCATGCGCAAGTGCGTCAGCACCTCGTCGCGGCTCAGCGCGCCATCCTCCTTCCCGACCGCCCAGGCGGCGCCGGAACTGGTCGAGGCGATCGCCTTGAACCCCAGCCTCGACAGTCGGACCGCGCTGCCGACGTCCCACGCATTAGGGAGAATGAAGAACCCGCTCCGGTGCAGGGTGCGGAAGTCTGCGCGCTTCTGGTCGGTGGTCGGCATCGTCTTCTCCCTCGCGTCGCCGCGAAGCGGCACCGAAGGTGCCCGCCGTTGCGGCGCCGCGGCAAACTGGACGACAAAATTCTATCCTGAAGGCGATCGGAGAACGGAAGAGATGGCGGAGCGATCGGATCCGGCGGACGTGGCGGCGATGGACGCCCGGATCGCCCGGCTGAGCGACTGGCGCGGCGAGACGCTGGCGCGGATGCGCGCACTCATTCGCGAGGCCCTGCCCGACGTGGTCGAGGCCATGAAGTGGAAGAAGCCGTCCAACCCGGCCGGCGTCCCGGTATGGGAGCGCGCAGGCGGCGGCATCCTCTGCACGGGCGACGTCTTCAAGGGCAAGGTCAAGATCACCTTCGGCCGCGGCGCGATGCTGGCCGACCCGGACAAGGTCTTCAATGCGGGCCTGGACGGGAACGCCATGCGCGCGATCGATCTGGCGGAAGGAGAGATGATCGACCCGGCCGCATTCCGAGCGCTGGTGCGGGCGGCTGCGGTCGATCAGGCGGCCAAGCGCCGTGGCAAGTAGGCGCGGCGGTGGGTTCGGCCGGGCAGGCGCGCGACGCCACGCTGACGCTACTCGCGGCCCGCGGCGCGGGGGCGACGATCTGTCCGAGCGAAGTGGCGCGCGTGCTCGTCGGCGCCACGGAGTCTGCCGACATGGCGGCGGCGGATTGGCGAAGCGCGATGCCGGAGGTCCACGCTGCGGTCGACCGGCTGATGGCCGAGGGACTGGTGCGGCTGAGCTGGAAGGGCGAGACGCTCGCCGCCCGGGCGGGACCGTACCGGATCGGTCGGCGCTAGAGCAGCCTGCTCGTAGATGAAGTCACCCCGTCGATCCGATAACAAGATGTTCCAGCGACTATCGGGCGGCGATCACCAGGTCTCGGTCACCAGCTCGCGCAGTTCCGCGAAGCAGTCGGGATCGATCGCCTTGCCCGTCTCGCCGGCCATTATCGCCAGCGCCTGCTCGATCGGCATAGCGGCGCGGTACGGGCGGTCGGCCGTGAGCGCGTCGTAGATGTCGCAGACCGTGATGATTCGCGCTTCCCGCGCGATCCGGTGCCGATCGAGGCCGAGCGGATAGCCGCGCCCGTCGATCCGCTCGTGATGCGCCCCGGCGATCGCCGCCATGCGGCTGAACGGCCCGATGCGCGACAGGATGGCGGTGGTGTGCGCGGCGTGGCTGCGCATCTCCTCCCACTCGCCGTCGTCGAGCGGGCCCGGTTTCTCGAGAATGCGGCTGCTCACCGCGAGCTTGCCGACGTCGTGCAGCACCGCCGTGCGGCGCAGCGTGCGGACGCTGCCCGCGTCCAAGCCGAGCGCGCGGCCGAGCCCCTCGGCCAGCACGCCGACGCGCTCGGAATGTCCGCTGGTGAAGGGGCTCTTGGCGTCGATGACGGCACCGAAGGCGCCGGCGATATCGTCCAGATAGTCCTCGTCGACGGCGATCCGCTGTTCGGCGGGCTCGAGGTCGCGGACCCGCTGTTCGAGGTGCGGATCGGCCAGCGTCGACCAGAAATCCGCCGATGCCGTGACCGTCAGGAACAGCCGGACCAGCTCCGGATCGAACCAGGTGCCCGATCGGGCGGCGACCTCTTCCCGCGCGGTGGCCGCGCCGGCCGCGGCGTGGAAGACGTCGGCGATCTGGCTGAGCAGCGCATATTGGCTGGCGGCGGGAATGGCCGGGCCACGCACGCCCAGGGGCTTGCCGCTTCCGTCCCAATGTTCGTCCAGGCCGGCGATCGCCCGCGCCACCGCCTCGGGAAAGCGCAGCTGCCGCGCGATGTCGGCGCCGCGCGTGCAGCGCGTCTGGATGATGTCGCGCATGATCGCCTCGCCGTCGCGCACGATCCGGGCGATCGCCCGGGCACGCGCGCCGAACGGTTCGCCCGTCGCCGTCCTGGTCAGGACGAACCGCAATGCCGATGCCGCGCCGGGCGCGAGCAGCTTGAAATCATGCTTGAGCGCGCGGTCGTCCGCGCGGTACAGTTCGGCTATGCGCGCAGCATTGCTGCTGCAGCCGAGATCCTTCAGCAGCGTCGCATAGTGGATGGTGCGCCGATCCGATGGCGGCAGGCCTGCGGCGAGCGCCATCCGGCCGGCGATCCAGCAGGCGCGGAGCGCGTGCCCCGCCGGCTGCCCCTCGGTGAGATCGAGCGCGTAGGAGAAGGCGCCGAGGATCTCGGCAAGCGACGTGCTCGTGTCAGGATCGTCGGACCAGGCCCTGATCGGTGCGCAATACATGACCTGTCACCCCGGCATAGCTTGGGATGAGAGGCGTTAAGAAAGGGTCAAGCGCGGGTCCGGCGGGCCGATATGCCTGAGAGCCGGTCGGCCTCACGCCGGATTGCGCTTGAGGCTCTCTTCCATCCGCCGCAGCTGTTCGGGCGTGGCCGGCTGCTGGTGCCGCGCCTTCCACTCCGCATAGGGCATGCCGTAGACGAGTTCGCGGCCTTCCGCGCCGGTCAGCGCGCCGTGCGAGGCTTCGGCCAGCCAGTCGCCCAGGCAGTTGCGGCAGAAGCCGGCCAGGCCCATCAGGTCCACGTTCTGCACGTCGGTGCGGTGCTGGAGGTGCGCCACCAGGCGGCGGAAGGCGGCGGCTGCGGTGACGTCGTCGATCTCGGGCATCGGGCTTGGTCCGGATGTTGCGGTGCGGTCTGCTCTTGTAGTGTGTGAGTTACCGCCCGA
>CAXTUG010000058.1:4516-13732 GCA_964247375.1 uncultured Sphingomonadaceae bacterium | reverse complement strand
GATCGCGAACGCGTCCGAAGCCGCCTCTACCGCGGCGATGCCCAGCGCACGATAGGGCGGCACCATTCCCCAGGCCTTGTTCCCGCCATTGTCGAGGTCGAACAGGATCGCTGCCGGAACGATCGGCGAAGGCGGCACCGTAGGCGACGAGGAGAGGGTGAAGCCGCGCCGGCGGCTGCCGAGCCAGGCGGTGACGCCGTCGGCTGCCGCCAGACCGTAGACCGAACCGCCGGCGAGCACGACCGCGTCGACGGCATGCACCAGGTCGTGATCGGCCAGCGCGTCCGTCTCGCGGGTGCCGGGCGCCCCGCCGCGCACGTCGACGGCGGCGGTCAACGCATGATCGGCGACGATCACGGTCACGCCGGTGCGCGCGGCCCTGTCCTCGGCGTGACCGATCCTGATGCCGGACACGTCCGTGATGAGGTTGCGGCCTCCGGGACGCACGGCCGCCTCCAGCCGCGCCGCGGCCGGACCGAGCAGCGCCGTTCCCAGCACGGCGCGCCGGTTCAGGCCGCCGCGTTCCGCCCGCGCACCGGGAGCATCGCTCATTTCCGGATCACTCCCAAGGTCTGAAGCAGCGCCGGACCTGCCGCGATCAGGAGCGGCAGCAGCGCTTCCGGCGTCTGCCCGGCGTTGATCATCAGTAGCACGATGGCGAGGACGCCGATGCCGATCATCGCGGCCAGGGGCCAGCGCGCCGCCTGCCAAGCGCCGCCGTCCAGACTGTTCCGCCACTGCTGGATCGAAGCCGGCTTCTCCGTCTGCAGGACGAAGCGGCTGAAGCTCCGGTTCATCAAGCGGGGCAGGGGATCGGCGACCACCAGCCCGCGCCGGATGAGCGCGCCCATGGCGGAGGCCGTTTCCATGTTCATTAGGCGGCCGCGGGCAAGGTGATGCATGGCGAGCCGTTCGGCCCAGCTCGAATTTATCCAGATGGACTCGTAATGCTCCGCCAGCATCGCGCGCAGATAATCGACCACCGCTTCCGGCGAAGGTGCGTTCAGACTGAGAGCCCACGCGTGAACGGGCCCGGTATAGGCCGCGGCATATTCCTCCTGGGTGAGGCGGTAGGCGCGTCCGGGCGGCGGCTCCGGCGGCTCCGGCGGATCTTCCAGCAGCGCGTCGATCGCCTGCTCGGGCAGGAAGGCAACCTCTTCCACCGCCATCCGGGCGGGGGCCGGGCGCGAGAAGTCGAGCGGGTCCACATGGCGCATCGCCGCGAAGAAGTAGGTGTGGAAGCGCTCCAGCAGCCGGCTCCACCGCATCTTCTCGCGCGATCGGACCGGCCGTGCCTCGCCCGCCGACTGCGCCGCTGCCGCCTCCCGCTCATAGGCCTGCAGGAGGCGATCGAGCGGGGCCAACTCGGCGAGCATCACCAGCGGCGGCCGCGGCCTGCTCTCCGCCCGCAGCCGATCGTGCCAGGCGGTGATCGCCTCGATCGTCGCGAGCGCCTTCTGCCGACCCTCGGGATCGCGCATCGTCATTTCCAGATTGGTGAAGACGATCGGCGCCCGGTCCGCCTCGTCCTGCGTCGCCGGTGCCGTGATCTTATATCCACGGCCGGTCGAGACATCCACTTCGGTTCCCCTGATGACGAGGCTCCGGGAGAGCGCGAGCGGCGGCCGGACGATCATCGTCCAATTGTCCTTCCGCAGGTCGACCATGCCGCCCTTCTGCGGCAGTCGGGGGAAGGTCATGACCTCCAGCGAGAGGCCGATGCCGAAGAGGCCGCGCATGACGGAATGCATTGCGACCCACAGCAGCAGGCCGAGCATGCCGGCAAGCATAGCGAGCGCGGACCAGAGAAACAGGCCGAGCGGCGTGCGCGGCCGCCTTTCAAGCGAGATGGACGACGTGCTGGCGGAGCAGTCCTGCCCTTTGGCGCACCTTATGTAGGCCGGGGCGAACACGTCGCCGATCATCCGCGCGCCATTCTCCGCCCAGCTGTCGCTGTTCAGCATCCGCGCCGGCACTGCCGGACAACCGGCCTTGACGAAGACATTCTCGGCCTCAATCTCGACCTTGGAGGGGGGGCATAGGCCATCAAGCCAGTTCGGCTGGTCGCCGGCACTCTGCAAGGTCGGGTTGAAGCTGGTCAGCACGTCCATCTTGGCCCGGAAGGCGCGCTCCAGGGCATCGGACACGATCGTCACGTCCTGGCTGGCCTGCCGGGCGGTGATGTATCGCGACGCGTCCGAGTAGATCGCGAAGGCCGGCACGACGCCGGTTAGCACCAGGAGCGCGACCAGCACGGAGCTGAGCGACCGCTCGGCGCGCCCGGTTTCCAGCCGGGGATCGAAGGCCTGGCGGCCGATCGGAAGAAGGTAGAAGAAGGTCACGAGGCCGGCCGGAACCGCGAGCAGCAAGGTGAGCGCAAGCCAGCCGAGCAGCAGATCGAGCAGGATCGCACCGAGCGCGAGCAGGAAGAGAAAGTTCGCCAGCATGAAGCGGCGGCGAACGGCGCGGGCGTCGTGTTCGGCAAGCCCGAAGCGCTGGCGTAGCGCGCTCACCGCGGCTGCCCAGCGCGGATGACGCCGGAGCCGCAGGATATGACGTTCGATCAGGATCAGCAGGCCTACCGCGATGGCAACGGCCATCAGGTAGCCGATCGCCTGCTCCACCCTCTGCGTGGCGGGCAGGTCGACTGCCGGGACGTCCGCATAGACCAGGACCACCCACGGCGTCCCCGGCAGCGCGCGACCGGCGAACAGCCGGTAACGTCCGTCGTAGATACCATTAAAGCAGACGGTCGGGGGATCATGGCCGGATCGGCAGGGCGGCGGATCGGATGCAGCGGCCGACGATCCGGCGGCTACTGTCCGCGGCAGCAAGGCCCCGCGTGAAGGGGACGGCATCAGCCGTGCGACCGCGTCGTCGGCCGTCCTGGATACGAGCTCGCGGCGGAGCTTCTCCAGGCCGACGCGGGACGGGTCTGCGTGGAAGATCACCGGCCACTCGGGATCGGCGGTGTCCACGACGACATAGTCGAGCCGCGGCGGCAGCGCCGGCGCGATCAGCGCCGGCAGCACGGTCACGGTGGTTGCCGCAGCCGCCTGCGGCCCACTTCCCCTCGCGCCCACTGCCTTGGCAATGGGGGTCGCCTCGAAGGCGATGATCGTCTTCGAGATGCCGTCCGCCTGCGAGCGTACCTGTTCGATCGCGTAGCGCGCGCTGAGCGTCCAGGGGACGTCCTTGCCCTGCTTCCAGGCGGGACCGTTCTTCCCGTCAAGCGGCGTCGCCGCGCTTTCGAGCAGGTGGCCGGTTGCGGCCTGACGGAAGTAGCGGCGCACGGCCACGTTGGGGCGGCCGCCGGCGCACCTGCGCCAGACGAGGATGGAGGTTCCCGAAAGCTGCTCGCCCTCCGCATCCGCAACGAAGAAAGATTCGAGCGGCGGCAGGTCGGCGCTACGCTCGCCCGGCGGCCCCGGGCAGGTTTCACGCGCCGCCGGTGGCGGTTGCGGCGGGCGATCCTCGCCGAAGCCCGCGACTTCGACGGGCGAAACGTCGAGATTGCCGTCCGGGTGCTGACCCGGCCGGTCGTCGCGGATACGCGCCAGGCTCAATCGCGCCACATCGACCGAACGGCGCAGCTCCTCGGCGAAGTGATCGCTGATTTTACCGGCGACCTCCTGCGCGTCGCGCGAGGCGGCGTTGCGCGCCTTCATCACGTCGTAGGCGAAGCGTACCGCCAGGGTCGCGAGTGCCGTCGCGGCAACCAGGCCGAAGCCGACGCTCCAGATTTCGAGCCGGCTCATCGCCTCGCCGCCGCCGATCAGCCGCAGCTTCACCACCGGCCAGAGCGCGAGCAGGAAGGCGAGCGCGAGCGCGAAGCCGGTCAGCGTCGTCGGCGGCAGGTCGCTCATGTCCTTGCCGATGGCCCGCCGGGGGATCAACCCGATCGCGAAGAATCGCGGATTGGCTCCGGTTACGAGCGGCGGCATGGTGAACGGCCGGGCGTAAGCGGTGTAGGCGCTTCCGGCGACCTCGACCGGGTAAGGTCCCAGCTTCTCCGCGGTCGGTGCCGCCTCCGGCGGGGGCGGCTTGTCTCCCGATTTGGTGATCATGGAGACGATCGACTGACTGATCGGGCGCGAGGCGACGAGATCCTCCCGCGTCTCGACCGGCAGGCGCTCCGATCCCAGCTGGGTCACGATGTTCTTGTCGTCGCTCAGGATCAGCAGCGACACGATCGGCATGCCGGGCGCGCTCAGTTCGACGACGTCGCTCAACCGGACGATCGTGCGGAAGCAGACTTCCGCTTTCGTCAGCCAGGCATCGTCACCGCTTGCCAGCCCCGCGGACGACTTCGACGAAAGATTGGTGTTCAGCATCGCGATGACGCGCCCGGCGCCCACCAGAACCGCGCTGCGCTGCAGCTGCCCGGCCTTCTTCAGGTCGTAGGCCAGGATGTCCGACAGCGGCAGCCGGCCATTGATGGTCATGTCACCCGCGCGCGAGAAGGGTGGCGGCAGGATCGATCCCCACGGGCAGGGCGTACCGCCCGCGACAATGGCGTAGTTGATCCGAACCCGCCCCAGCCGCGGATTGTAGAGATCGGCGCGGGCCTGCCATCCTGCCAGCGCGTCGCGCGGTTCGGGCGGCAGCAGCTGCGACAGCATCAAATTGGCGCGCGCCATCGTCTTGAGCGTCGGCGGCCAGCTTGCGATTCCGTCCGCAAGCACCGTCAGGACGTGAAAATTGCGGCGATGCTCGGCGCTTACCCGCCGCTGGCTGGAGATGAGCGACCATGCCATGAAGGCGAGCAACAGCAGGGCGGTGCCGAACAGAAGGGCGGAGAGCCAGCGCGGGAGCGCGCGGGAGAACGCCTTCGACGTCATCCGGGGCTACGTGGCGCCGGAACAAGCCCGATCGGAAATCCTGCCGCTCCGCCGGATGTCCCGGACGGCGGCGGGCGGCGCCCCGACACGAAGACGGGGATCGGAGGCAAAGGCCGCACGCCGCGACCGGGTAATGTCTTGCACCGGTATTGCGATGTCACCGCTACAGCCAACATGCGCCACGCCCCCGTGGTGAGAAGACTAGTCATCCAGACGCACTTGCCGCCGCGCGGCGGCATATTCAGCGGTAAACAGTACCAGATCGGCAAACCAGTGCCTAGAGCATCCAATTACTGGATCAAATCGCAATGACGGGGTGACTTCATCTAAAAGCAGGGTGCTCTAGAGTCCGCTCGTCGATCGATCAGCTTGCCGTGAAGACTGGTCGCTGCAGGCGGCGGTTCGCTGGAGCGAACCAGATCTTCGCGTTCGAGGGCGGCGCCAAGTCGTTCGGCCGTGATCGGCTATCGACGCGAATTGCGATACGGCGACACGGTCCGACGCTTCCAGCGGTCCGACAGATGGACCTGATCGAAGACATGCGTGCCGAGAAGGACCAGGGCCGTGCCCAGACTCAGACCGAGGAATCCCAGCGCGGCGAAGACGATCTGCGCAACTGAAGCGTCGGCGGGCAGGCCAGGTGTCGCCGTCCTGAACAGCCAACGCATCGCAGCGGCGCCGGCCGCCACCAGCGCGCAGCCGGCGAGACGAAGGAAGGGCTCACGGGACCACAGTTTGGGGAAAGACGACATGCCGACACCTGATGATGAGGGCATTCCATCTATCGGCCGCCGCATAGGCTTTCGAGACGCGCCGGATCGCCGACGCATAGCGTTTGCATAGCGGGGCGGCCCTGTCCGGCCGGCTCAGAGGTCTGCGATCAGCCGGTAGCCGATGCCGAGCTCGTTGAGCAGGATCCTCGGCCGGGACGGGTCGGGTTCCAGCTTCTGCCGCAGGTTGCGGACCACTATCCTCAGATACTCGACCCGCCGGTCGTGCTCGTAGGGCCAGGCGGCTTCCAGGATGCGGTTGTGCGTGACCACGCGTCCGGGCGCCATGGCGAGCTGCGCCAGCACCTCATACTCCTTGCGCGTCAGGTGCAGATCGGCCCCGTCGCGGGAGATCTCCCGATTGGCGAGGTCGATGCGCAGTCCGCCGGCATGGACGATCGCGTCGGCGCCCTGCGCGCTCACCCGATGGCGCAGGGCCGCGCGCAGGCGGGCGAGCAGTTCCTCGCCGTCGAACGGCTTCGTGACATAGTCGGCCGCCCCGAGATCGAGCGCGGCGACCTTGTCGTCCGTCCCCTCGCGGGCCGATACGACGATGATCGGCGTCTTGCTCCGGCTCTTCAGCAGCGACACGAGTTCCAGTCCGTCGCGGTCGGGCAGGCCGAGGTCGAGCAGGATGGCGTCCGGCCGTTCGCTGGCGGCAAGCTCCAGCGCCTCGCGTCCGGTCTTCGCCTCCGCCACCGCATAGTCGGCCCGCGCCAGCGTGCCGTGGAGGAGCCTGCGGATGTGAAGCTCGTCGTCGACGATCAGCACCTTCTGGCCGGTCACGTATCCTCCTCCTGCACGTCGCTCGTGAGCAGTTTCTCCGGGAAGCGCAACGTGAAGCAGGCGCCGATCCGGTCCTGCCGATTGGAGGCCGCCACGCCGATGCCCATCGCTTCGGCGAAGCCCTTGACGATGGCCAGGCCGAGGCCGGTTCCGCCCACGCTCCGGTCCGATCCTTCCAGGCGCCGGAACGTCTCGAACACCTCCGCCTCCCGGCCGGGCGGCAGTCCCGGTCCTTCGTCCAGTACCGACAGCGTCAGCTCGCCGTAGGAGCGCTCGGCACGCACGGTGATCGGCGTGCCGGGATCGCCGTAGCGTCCGGCATTGTCGAGCAGGTTGAGCAGGCAGTGGTGGAACAGCTGCGGATCGACCGACACCAGCGGCAGGTTCGGCGACACGTCGAGCATGATCTTATGGCCCTCCAGCGCCTTGCGAGCGTCGGCGACCGCGCCGGCGACGGCGTCGGTGAGGTCGACCGGCTCGATGCGCAGCGGCAGCGCGCCCGCTTCGACCCGCGCCATGTCGAGCAGGTTGGACACGAACCGATTGAGCCGCAGCGCCTCGCCCTCGATCACGTTCAGCAGCGGATGGGGATGCTCGTGCTTGAGCTCGGCGGTGGCCGCCAGTACGGAGGTCAGCGGGGTGCGCAGGTCGTGGCTGACGGAGGAGAGCAGGGCGGCCCGCAACCGGTCGCGTTCGCGCACGGCGTCGACGTCGCGCATCTCCGCTTCCAGCCGCAGCCGCTCGAGCGCCAGCGCCGCCTGGTCGAGCAGGCTGGTCAGCAGCGGCAGCTGGTCCGATCGGATCGGATCACTGCCGTCCTCGCGCGCGATGCCGAGCACGCCGAGCGTGCGGCCGCCGGTACGCAGCGGCTGGAACAGCCAGTCGGACGCGGTCAGCGTGCCCGATCCGCGGCCGGCGGGCTGACCGGTATCCTGCACCCACTGCGCGGCGGCGAACTCCATCGTCTCCAGCCGCGTATCCGGCTGCGAGGCAGCGAGCACGGCGAGGCCGGTCTGTTGCTGTTCGAGGAACACGGCGCGTAGCTCGAACAGACGTCCGATCTCGGTGCAGATCGCGCGCGCGACCTCGGTTCGGTCGCCCAACCCCGTCAGCTGGCGGAGAAATCCCGCCAGCGCCGCATTCGATCGCGCGCTGGATGCGGCGAGGTCGGCCTGCGCCCGCACCCGTGCGGTGAGCTGGCTGGTAACGACTGCCACCGCCAGCAGCACGATGACGGAAATGACGTTTTCGGGATTGCTGACGTCCAGCGAATGGACCGGCGGCAGGAAGAAGAAATTATAGGCGAGCGACGATGCCAAGCCGGCGAATAGGCCAGTGCGCAGTCCGAACAGGCTGGCTGCCGCCATCACCGGCAACAAGTAGAGCAGCGCGACGTTGCCGATGTTCAGGATGTGGGACAGGGCGGTGCCGGCGGCCGTGACGCCGGCGATCATCGCACCCGTCCAGACGTAGCCGGCGCGCGTGCCCCAATCGCCGTTCGGCCGCCAGCGCGAGCGGGGCAGGGCGGCATCACCCTCGATCGGCATGACATGCACCGCGACGCCGGGCGTTTCCCGCACGAGCCGGTCGACGACCGATCCGTGGCGCAGTTCGAACCAGCGCGAGCGGGCCGACTTGCCCACCACCAGCTGGGTGGCGCGGGCCTCCTTGGCGTAGGTCTTCAGGCCCTCGACGACCGACGTTGCCGGCACCGTCGCCACGCCCGCACCCAATTGCGTCGCGAGATTGAGGCAGGCGGCGATCCGCCGGTGATCGTCGGGGCCGAGCTGCCGGCTGCGCGGCGTCTCGACGTGTACCGCGGTCCACGGCGCGTGCTGCGCGTCCGCGATGCGCTTGGCCGCGCGCACCAGTCCTTCTGCGCCCGGCAGTTCGCTGACCGCCACCGCGATGCGTTCGCTGCCCGCCCAGGTGCCGCCGAGCGCATTGGCGCGCAGATGGTCGAGCATCTGCGCGTCGACCGCCTGCGCCGCCCGCCGCAGCGCCAGTTCCCGCAGTGCCGACAGGTTCGATTTGGAGAAGAAGTGGGCGAGCGCGCGGGTGGCCTCCTGCGGCAGGTAGACCTTGCCGTCCTTCAGCCGCTCGATCAGCTCGTCGGGCGGGATGTCGACGACCTCGATCTCCGCCTTCTCCAGCACGCTGTCGGGTACGGTCTCGCGCACGCGGACGCGCGTAAACGAGGCGACCACGTCGTTGAGGCTCTCGACGTGCTGGATGTTGACGGTCGAGTAGACGTCGATCCCGCCGGCGAGCAGTTCCTCGACGTCCTGCCAGCGCTTGGTGTGGCGGCTGCCCGGCACGTTGGTGTGGGCCAGCTCGTCGACCAGCGCCAGCGCCGGGCGACGGTCGAGCACGGCATCCAGGTCCATCTCCTGCAGCGTGTGCCCCTCATAGGTGACCGCGCGCCGCGGGATGGTCTGCAGTCCGCGGGTCAGCGCCTCGGTCTCGGCGCGGCCGTGCGTTTCGACGACGGCGATCACGACGTCGACACCGGCCTTGCTGCGGGCGGCCCCCTCCGAGAGCATTTCGTAGGTCTTGCCGACGCCTGGTGCGGCACCGAGGAAAAT
This sequence comes from uncultured Sphingomonadaceae bacterium, assembly GCA_964247375.1. GTDB lineage: Bacteria > Pseudomonadota > Alphaproteobacteria > Sphingomonadales > Sphingomonadaceae > Sphingomonas_I. Next base: position 4,750 of record CAXTUG010000058.1, on the reverse strand, counting down.
TTTCAACTGGCCGCGGCCCTCCTGCGCCGCCAGGCGCAGGAAGACCGCGGGCGGAGGGCGGTCGCGCGCCGCGCTCAACCACCCGCCGGGCGGCCGCCCCCCCGGGCGCGCGCGCGCGTCAGCGCCAGCACGTTGACGCGATCCTCGCCGATGAAGCCGAACAGCGGACGTGCGGTCTGCCGTTCGACCGTCAGCCGCACGGCCTGCTCGCTGAGACCGCGAGCCCTGGCCACG
>CAXTUG010000058.1:0-4506 GCA_964247375.1 uncultured Sphingomonadaceae bacterium | reverse complement strand
GCCTCCGGCCTCGGGCGTGATGTCGGGGTCGAGGCCGGAGGCGGATGCGGTCACCAGGTCTGCCGGCACCGGCCTGCCCGGCGTGGCGGCCTGCAGCATCTTCACGTCGCCGGCAACGCGATCGTGCAGACCCTGCGCGGCCGGGCCGAAGTTCGATCCGGCCGAAGCCTGCGGATCATAGCCCTTGCCGGCCGCGGACGGGCGCGGATGGAAGTAGCGATCGGCGGCGAAGCCCTGCGCCAGCAGCTCCGATCCGACCACCTTGCCATTCTCCTCGATCAGGCTGCCGTTGGCCTGATGCGGGAAGAGGAGCTGGCCGATGCCGGTCATCGCCAGAGGATAGGCGATCCCGAGCAGCAAGGCGAGCAGCAGCGTCATGACGATCGCCGGCCGGACGGAGGAGAGGATATCCTTGTTCATGGTCATTCTCCGATCAGGCGAGGCCGACGCCGGTGACCAGCAGGTCGACCAGCTTGATGCCGATGAAGGGCGCGACGAGTCCGCCGAGGCCGTAGATGGCGAGGTTGCGCCGCAGCAGCGGACCGGCCTCCATCGGGGTGTACTTCACGCCCCTGAGCGCCAGCGGCACCAGCGCCGGGATGATCAGCGCGTTGAAGATGATCGCCGACAGAATCGCGCTCGTCGGCGAGCCAAGGTGCATCACGTTGAGCACCGCCAGGCCCGGATAGAGCACGACGAACATGGCCGGGATGATCGCGAAATATTTGGCGACGTCGTTCGCGACCGAGAAGGTCGTGAGCGCACCGCGCGTCATCAGCAGCTGCTTGCCCAGGCCCACCACCTCGATCAGCTTGGTGGGGTCGCTGTCGAGATCAACCATGTTGCCGGCCTCGCGCGCCGCCTGCGTGCCGGTGTTCATTGCCACGCCGACGTCCGCCTGGGCCAGCGCCGGCGCATCGTTGGTGCCGTCGCCGCACATCGCCACCAACCGGCCGCCCTGCTGCTCCTTGCGGATCAGCTCCAGTTTGTCCTCGGGCGTCGCCTGGGCGAGGAAGTCGTCGACCCCGGCCTCGGCCGCGATCGCGGCGGCGGTGAGCGGATTGTCGCCGGTGATCATCACCGTGCGGATGCCCATCTTGCGGAGTTCGCCGAAGCGCTCGCGGATGCCGGCCTTGACCACGTCCTTGAGCGCGATCGCGCCGAGCAGGCGGCCGTCCTTGGCGACGGCGAGCGGGGTCATGCCGGCGCGCGCGATCTCGTCGGTCGCACGGCGCAGCTCGGTTGCGGCGGCACTGCTGCCGCTGCCCGAATTGGCCTTCAGCACGGAGTCGACCGCACCCTTCTGGATCAGCGTGCCGCCGAACTGCACGCCGGAGATGCGGGTCTGTGCCGTGAACGGGATCACCTCCGCGCCGTCGGACAAGGCCGACGTCCGAACGCCGAACTTCTCGCGGGCGAGCGTCACGACGGAGCGGCCTTCGGGCGTCTCGTCGGCCAGGCTGGCGAGCAATGCCGCCTCGGCCAGCTCCGCCGTGCTGACGCCGCCCACCGGGCGGAACTCGCTCGCCTGACGGTCGCCGATCGTGATCGTGCCGGTCTTGTCGAGCAGCAAAGTGTCGATGTCGCCGGCCGCCTCGACCGCGCGGCCCGACTTGGCGAGCACGTTGAAGCGCACCAGCCGGTCCATGCCCGCAATGCCGATCGCCGACAGCAGGGCGGCGATGGTGGTCGGGATGAGCGTGATCAGCAGCGCGGCGAGCATTGTCACCGGGATCGCGCCGCCGGCGTAGGAGGCGAAGCTCGGGATGGTTGCGACCGCGATCAGGAAGATGATGGTGAGGCCGACCAGCAGGATCGTGAGCGCGATCTCGTTCGGCGTCTTCTGGCGCTCGGCGCCCTCGACCAGCGCGATCATGCGGTCGAGGAAGCCCTGGCCCGGATTGACCGTGACCCGCACCTTGATCTGGTCGGAGATGACGCGCGTGCCCGCCGTCACCGCCGAACGGTCGCCGCCCGCCTCGCGGATCACCGGCGCGCTCTCGCCGGTGATGGCGGCCTCGTTGACCGAGGCGACGCCCTCGACCACCTCGCCGTCGGAGGGGATGAGGTCGCCGGTCTCGACCAGCACGACGTCGCCCATGCGGAGCGCGCTGGCGGGGACGTCCTCATGGCCGCTGCCCTTGACGCGCCTGGCGGTGAGCTCGGCCTTGGTCGCGGGCAGGCGGGGCGCCGGCGCCGTGGCGCGGCCCGCCGCCCGCGCCGCGGGGCCGGGGGCGCACAGGCCCGGCGGCCACAGCCAGACGACCAGCTGCACCTTAAAGCCGAGCGCCAGGTGGTCGCCGCCGGTGTTGATGAGGATCGTCAGCAGCAGGGCAACGCAGGCGGTGACGAACATCACCGGATTGCGCACCAGCTGGCGCGGATCGAGCTTGCGGAACGCGTCGCCGATCGCGGGTACGATCAGGTCGGCGGTGAACAGTGATTTGGATGCGGTGCGTGCCATGTGGCTTGTCCGATCAGGAGAGATGACCACCGATCATCGCGAGATGATCGGCGATGGGGCCGAGCGCGAGACTCGGCAGGAAGGTGAGGCCGCCCATGATCAGGATCACGCCGATCAGCAGGCCGACCCACAGGCCGCCCGTGGTCGGGAAGGATCCCGCCGTCTCCGGCGTATGCTTCTTGGCGGCGAGGCTGCCGGCGATCGCCAGCATCGGCACGATCACGAAGAAGCGGCCGACCCACATGCAGATGCCGAGCGTCGCGTTGTAGAATGGGGTGCCCGACGTGATGCCGCCGAAAGCGGAGCCGTTGTTTCCGACCGCGCTGGTATAGGCGTAGAGGATCTCCGAGAAACCGTGCGGCCCCTTGTTGAGCGGACCGGCGAGCCCGGCCGTGGTGACCGTCGCGATCGCGGCGCCGCCGAGGATGAAGAGCGGCAGGACGGCGATGGCGAGCACCGCCAGCTTGACCTCACGCCCCTCGATCTTCTTGCCGACATATTCGGGCGTGCGGCCCACCATCAGCCCCGCCACGAACACGGCCAGGATGGCGAACAGCAGGAAGCCGTAAATGCCCGAACCGACGCCGCCGACGACGATCTCGCCGAGCTGGATGTTGAACAGCGGAATGAGGCCGCCCAGCGCGGTGAAGCTGTCGTGCATCGCGTTGACCGCACCGCACGAGGCGGCGGTGGTCACGACCGCGAACAAAGCGGAGGCGGCGGTGCCGAACCGCACCTCCTTGCCCTCCATGTTCGCGCCGCCCACGCCGAGCTGATGCAGTATGGGATTGCCGGCTGCCTCCGCCCCGTAGCAGACGATCACGCCCGCCATCACCATGATCAGCATGGCGGCGACGATCGCCCAGCCCTGGCGGGTGTTGCCGACCGCCTTGCCGAAGCACCAGGTCAGGCCGACGCCGATCGCGAAGATCGACAGCATCTGGACAAGGTTGGAGAAGGCGGTCGGGTTCTCGAACGGATGCGCGGAATTGGCGTTGAAGAAGCCGCCACCATTGGTGCCGAGCATCTTGATCGATTCCTGGCTGGCCACCGGTCCGAGTGCGATCAGCTGCCTGGCGCCTTCCAACGTGGTCGCGCTGACCTGCTGCGTCAGCGTCTGCGGGACGCCGGCCCAGATCAGGTAGACGCCGTAGACGAGGCTGATCGGCAGCAGCAGGTAGAGCGTGATGCGGGTCGCATCCGCCCAGAAATTGCCGAGCGTATCCGCCTGCCGCCGCGCGAACCCGCGGAAGAAGGCGAAGGCGAGCGCGATGCCGGTCGCGGCCGACATGAAGTTGTGGATGACGAGGCCGAGCATCTGGCTGAGATTCGACAGCGCCGCCTCGCCCGAATACCACTGCCAGTTGGTGTTGGAGGTGAAGCTGACGGCGATGTTGAACGCGCCGTCCTGCCCGATATTGGCGAAGCCGGGCGTGTTAAGCGGCAGGAACGCCTGCAGCCGGACGATCGCGTAGGTGAACAGCGCCAGCACGGCGTTGAACACCAGCATGTGCACCGCGTAGCGGCGCCAGCTCTGCTCGGCATTGGGATCGATACCGGCAATCCGGTAGAAGCCGGTCTCGACCGGGCCGAGCACGGTGTGAAGCGGCGTGCGGCGGCCTTCGTAGAGGGCATAAAGCCACAGGCCCATCGGCTTGGTGATGGCCAACAGGACGCCGAAGAAGACGAGGATCAGGATCCAGCCCTGGAATGTCATGATACTGCTCCCGTCAGAAGCGCTCGGGCCGCAGCAGCACGGCGACGAGATAGAAGAGGAGGCCGATCGCGGTGAGCGCGGCGAGGAGGAGGTCGATCGTCATGGCCGCCTCTCACGCCTGGTCGCACAGGCGGATATAGGCGAGCGTCGCCGCCAGCAGCCCGGCCATGATGGCCAGCCAGATGATGTCCTGCATGGATTAACTCCTCGCCATAATGGTGGCGACCGCCGCCGCCCGTAGATCGCGCCGCCGGCGCATCAGAAGCTCGCCGTGATCGAGCCGACGATCACGGCCCTGGACGGGGTGCTCCGATGAGGCTGGCCT
>CAXTUG010000057.1:0-13783 GCA_964247375.1 uncultured Sphingomonadaceae bacterium | reverse complement strand
GGCGGCCCGCTGGCGGGGGCATGACAAGGTTAGGACACGTATTCCGCCGTCGTCTTCGCCCTCACCTCGTCTGCCGTTACCCCCGGTGCCAGCTCGACCAGCCGGAACGGCGCGTGGTGATCCGGCCGCTGGAACACGCACAGGTCGGTAACGATCATGTCGACCACGTTCTTGCCGGTCAGCGGCAGGGTGCAGGCCGGAATGAACTTGGGCTCGCCGCCCTTGGAGGTGTGCTCCATTACGACGATGATCTTCTTGACGCCCGCGACCAGGTCCATCGCGCCGCCCATGCCCTTCACCATCTTGCCGGGGATCATCCAGTTGGCGATGTCGCCGCCCTGGCTCACCTCCATCGCGCCGAGCACGGTCAGGTCGATATGCCCGCCGCGGATCATCGCGAAACTGTCCGACGAGGAGAAGTAGGAGGAAGAGGCCAGCTGGCTGATCGTCTGCTTGCCGGCGTTGATCAGGTCGGGATCGACCTCGTCGTCATAAGGGAACGGGCCGATGCCGAGCATGCCGTTCTCCGACTGCAGCGTCACTTCCACGCCGGACGGCACATGATTGGCGACCAGCGTCGGGATGCCGATGCCGAGATTGACGTAGAAGCCGTCCTTGAGCTCCTTCGCGGCGCGCGCCGCCATGTCGTCGCGGGTCCAGGGCATCAGCGTGTTTTCCTATGCGGGAGTGTCGGGCTGGTCGGGATCGGCGCAGCGTCGGGATCGCGCCACTGCTTGTCCTTGGGGAAGATCTCGTCGGTGCTGCCCTGCAGCGCGGTGCCGTAGACGGGGTTCGGCAGCACGAACCAGCCATGGCCCCACAGCTCCGCGATCGCCGCGTAAGCGACCGACGCCCGCCGCGCGGCGATGCCGTTCGGCTCGGTATTGAACAGGTCGGAGAAGTCGCCGAGCTGATCGCCGCCCATCGCGAGCACGCAGTAGCTGGCGGCGATCGTCCGGCGGCGGCCGTCCTTCCGCCCGCCGCTGGCGTCGTCGCCCGACAGATACAGCGTCTCGCCGTGTCTGGCCGGGCCGAGCCCCGCCGCATTCAGCGCGGCTTCGGCGCCCGCCGCGTTGACGGCCGCGCGATTGGTGTTGAAGATCACCGTCACGCCATGGTCGCGCAGCCGGTCGAGCGCTTCCTTGGCGCCGGGCGTCGGCACAACATAGGCCGCCCCGCTCTTCTCCCAGCGATCCCATACGGCATCGTCGAACGCCTTACGGTTGGCGAGGAGATCGTCATACTCCGCACCCAGGTTGAGGATCGACGTCTCGTCGACATCCAGCACGATCGCCGGCCTCTTGTTCTCGCACGGCACGAACTGCGGATCGGTCAGCGTCGCGTCGGCCGCCAGCACCACGCCCTTGTGCGTGCCGCTCGCCAGCTGATCGTCGACATAGTCGGCCAGCACGCGCCACGTCTGCCGCGTCAGCGCCGCTGCCTCCGCCGAACCGTAGAGATACTGGATGCCGCGCAACTGGGCCGGCGCAGGCGGCGGCTCCGGCGGAACATAGGGCCTGTGCGCCGCGGCGGCCTTGCTGCGCGGGACGACCTTGGCCGCAGCTACGCCCGGCATGCACAGGACCAGCGCCGTCGCGAGCGCCGCCTTGCGCAGCATCACGCCGCTTCCCGCTGCCTGACTGTGCGGAACTCGATCTTCTTGTCGTACGGCGCGCCCAGAACCAGGCGCTTGATGAAGATGCCGGGCACGTGGATGCAATCCGCGTCCAGGCTGCCGACCGGCACGATCTCCTCGACCTCGGCCACCGTCAACTTGCTCGCGGTCGCCATCGGCTGGTTGAAGTTGCGCGCGGTCTTGCGGAAGATCAGGTTGCCCGCCTCGTCCGCCTTCCAGCCCTTGATGATCGCCAAGTCGGCGACGATCCCGCGCTCCAGCACGTAGGTCTCGCCGTCGAACTCCCTGGTCTCCTTACCCTCGGCCACCACCGTGCCGACGCCGGTCTTGGTGTAGAAGCCGGGAATGCCCGCGCCCCCTGCGCGGCAGCGCTCGGCCAGCGTGCCTTGCGGGCAGAACTCGACTTCCAGCTCGCCTGCCAGATATTGCCGCTCGAACTCCTTGTTCTCGCCGACATAGGAGGACACCATCTTGGCGATCTGCCGGCTGCGCAGCAGCTTGCCCAGCCCGACGCCGTCGACCCCGGCATTGTTGGAGATGACGGTGAGCCCCTTCACCCCCGACGCCTCGATCGCGTCGATCAGCCGCTCGGGAATGCCGCACAGGCCGAAGCCGCCCGCGCAGATGGTCATACCGTCCTTGAGCTGCCCGGCCAGCGCGGCGGTCGCGTCGGAGTAAATCTTGTCGGCCACCTTTGCTCTCCCAGATTCGGGATTGCCGATAGGCGGGGGATATCGCGCCGGTCAACGTTGCGGGCGCGCTTTTCCTGTCGCTATAGGCGGCCCATGACTTCCACCAGAACCGGCGGCCGCATCCTGGTCGACGCACTCGTCGCACAGGGTTGCGACCGCATCTTCACCGTTCCCGGCGAGAGTTTTCTGCCGGTGCTGGACGCCTTGGTCGACGCACCGGAGATCGACGTGGTGGTGACCCGCGCCGAGGGCGGCGCCGCCTTCATGGCGGAAGCGGACGGCAAGATGACGCACCGGCCCGGCATCTGCTTCGTGACCCGCGGCCCGGGCGCGACCAACGCCTCCATCGGCGTCCATGTGGCGATGCAGGATTCGACGCCGATGATCCTGTTCGTCGGCGACGTGGCGCGCGATGCCCGCGACCGCGAGGGCTTTCAGGAGGTCGACTTTCCCGCCTTCTTCGCACCGCTCGCCAAGTGGGCGGCCCGCATCGAGGACGCCGCGCGCATCCCCGAATATGTCGCGCGCGCTTATGCCACGGCGATGAACGGCCGGCCCGGTCCGGTGGTGCTCGCCCTGCCCGAGGACATGCTGGAGAGCGAGGCCGCCACGTGCGACCGGCCGCGGGTGACCCGCGCAGCGCAGGCATGCGATCCGGTGGCGGTCGACGCGGTGCACCAGGTGCTGGCTCAGGCAGAAGCGCCGGTGGCGATCGTCGGGGGTGCCGGCTGGAATGCGGCCGCGGGCAGCGCTTTCGCCGACTATGCCACGCGCACCGGCTTGCCGGTGATCGCCGCCTTCCGCCGGCAGGACGCGATCGCCAACGATTGCCCGGCCTATGCCGGCAATCTCGGCTACGGCCCCAACCCGAAGCTGGTCGAGCGGGTGCGGCGGGCGGACGTGCTCCTGGTGGTCGGCGCGCGCCTCGGCGAGGCGACCACCGACGGCTATACGCTGGTCACGCCCGACCATCCCGGTCAGACGCTGATCCACGTCCACCCCGATCCCGACGAACTCGGCCGGGTATATCGTGCCGATCTCGCGATCTGCGCCGATATGCCGAGCTTTGCCAGCGCGTTGTCCGGATCGAGCGGGGAAGGCGCGGCTCGGGGCGATGGAGCGGCGGCCCACGCGGACTGGCAGGCGTGGACGAACGTGACGCCCAACGGCGCCGCACTCGATCTCGGCCTGTGCTGGGCGGAGCTGCGCGACCGGCTGCCGCCGGACAGCATCGTCTGCAACGGCGCCGGGAATTTCTCGTCGTGGGCGCACCGCTTCTGGCGCTATGCCGCCCAGCCCTCGCAACTCGCGCCGACCGCGGGCGCGATGGGCTATGGCGTGCCGGCGGCGATCGCTGCGGCGATCCGCTTCCCGCAGCGCCGCATCCTCGCGGTCGCCGGCGACGGCGACTTCATGATGAACGGGCAGGAACTGGCCACCGCGGCACGTCAGGGTGCGCGGCTGCTGGTGCTGCTGGTCGATAACGGCAGCTACGGGACCATCCGCATGCACCAGGAGCGGCGCTACCCCGCTCGCGTGTCGGCCACCGACCTCACCAATCCGGACTTCGCGGCGTTGGCTCGCGCCTATGGCGGCTGGGCCGAGACGGTCGAGACCACCGACCAGTTCGCCCCCGCCCTCGCCCGCGCGCTCGAACAGCCGGGCATCGCGCTGTTGCACCTGAAGACCGACATCGAGCGGATCAGCCCGGCGCTGACGGTGTCGGCGCTGCGGGCGGGTAAGTGAGTCTGAAGAACGGAGACGACCTTACTAGCCCGTCCTCTTCAGGGGAGGGGCTTGCGTCACACATCGATCCTCGCCCCCTGCTCCTGTTCGACTCCGGCGTCGGCGGCCTCTCGGTGCTGACGGCAGTGCAGCGCGTCCTGCCGCAGGCGCCGATCGTCTACGTCGCCGACAATGGCGGCTTTCCCTACGGCACGAAGAGCGAGGCGGAGATCGCCGCCCGCGTGCCGGCGCTGCTCGGCCGGTTGGCGGAGCGCTACCGCCCGCGCCTGATCACCATCGCCTGCAACACGGCCTCCACCATCGCGCTGGCAGGCGTGCGCGCCGCGCTCGACCTGCCCGTCGTGGGCACCGTACCGGCAATCAAACCGGCCGCCGAACAGTCGGCCAGCCGCGTCATCGGCGTGCTCGGCACCGACGCCACCGTGCGCCAGCCCTATGTCGACGATCTGTCCGCGCGGTTCGCCGCCGACTGCCTCGTCCTGCGCCACGGTTCCGCCGCGCTGGTCGGGCTGGCCGAGGCGAGCCTGCGCGGCGACCCGACCGACGATGCGGCCTATGCCGACGTGCTGACCGGCCTGCTCGACCAGTCGGGCGGCGAGCGGATGGACACGATCGTGCTCGCCTGCACCCACTTCCCGCTCGTCGCCGATCGGCTCGCGGCCGTCGCCCCGCGCCCGCTGCGCTTCGTCGACGGTGCGGACGGGATCGCCCGCCGCATCGTCCATCTCACGCGCGATCAACCCTGGCCGGGCGCGGCCGCCCCCGGCCGCTTCGTCTTCACCGCGCCCGCGCCGGTCGGAGAAGGACTGCGCCGCTCGCTCGCGAACTTCTCTCTCACGCAGATCGAATATCTTTGAGTTCAGGCCGTCGGCGACGCTGGAAAGATCGGCCGTTTGACGGTAAGGGCCGCGCCTTCGCTGCCTTGGACACGCATCTTGGACTATAGTCGCGTCTTCACCCAGGCGATCGATCGGCTCCATGCCGAGGGACGCTACCGGGTCTTCATCGACATATTGCGCAACAAGGGCATGTTCCCCAATGCGCGCTGCTTCGCCGGCCATAACGGTCCGAAGCCGATCACCGTGTGGTGCTCGAACGACTATCTGTCGATGGGCCAGCATCCCGACGTGATCGCCGCCATGGAGGAAGCGCTGCACGATGTCGGCGCGGGCTCCGGCGGCACCCGCAACATCGGCGGCAACACGCACTATCACGTCGATCTGGAGGCGGAGCTGGCCGACCTGCACGGCAAGCAGGGGGCGCTGCTGTTCACCTCCGGCTACGTCTCCAACGAGGCGACGCTGTCGACGCTCGCCAAGGTGCTGCCCGGCTGCATCATCTACTCGGACGAGCTCAATCATGCCTCGATGATCGCCGGCATCCGCAATTCCGGTTGCGAGAAGCGCGTGTTCCGGCACTCCGACCTGGAGCACCTGGAAGAGCTGCTCGCAGCCGACGATCCGGCGGCGCCCAAGCTGATCGCGTTCGAGAGCGTCTACTCGATGGACGGCGACATCGCGCCGATCCACGCCATCTGCGACCTGGCCGAGCGCTACAATGCGCTCACCTACCTCGACGAGGTCCACGCCGTCGGCATGTACGGGCCGCGCGGCGGCGGCATCTCCGACCGGGACGAGGCGGCGCACCGCGTCACCATCATCGAGGGCACGCTCGGCAAGGCGTTCGGCGTGATGGGCGGCTACGTCGCCGCCGACCGCATGATCATCGACGTGATCCGCAGCTACGCGCCCGGCTTCATCTTCACCACCTCGCTCTCGCCGGTCCTGGTCGCCGGCGCGCTGGCGAGCGTGCGCCACCTCAAGGCATCGAGCGTGGAGCGCGACGGCCAGCAGGCGGCCGCCGAAAGGCTCAAGGCGATGATGGCGGACGCCGGTCTGCCGGTCATGCCCTCGACCACGCACATCGTGCCGCTGATGGTCGGCGATCCGGTGAAGGCTAAGCGCGCCAGCGACATCCTGCTCGCCGAATATGGCGTGTACGTGCAGCCGATCAATTATCCGACCGTGCCGCGCGGCACCGAGCGCCTGCGCTTCACCCCCGGCCCGTCGCACAGCGAAGCGATGATGCGCGAGCTGGTCGACGCGCTGGTCGAGATCTGGAGCCGGACGGAGATGCGGCTGGCGGCCTGATATGCCGGACGGACGAGCAAGGCCGCACGCGAGGCTGGCCTGATCGACCTCCCGGCACTACAGGGAACGCGAACCCGAATCGCCGGAGCTCCTGCCGTTGGCCGATCGCATCGCCATCGCTTCCGATCACGCCGCCGTCGCGCTGAAGGCGGTGTTGGCCGCGTGGCTGGAAGACGCCGGTCATCAGGTCACCGATCTGGGCCCCTATGATACGCAGTCGGTCGACTATCCCGATTACGGCTATGCGCTTGCCGAGGAGATCGCGGCGGAGCGCGCCGATGTCGGTATTGCGCTCTGCGGCTCCGGCATCGGCATCTCCATCGCCGTGAACCGTCATCCGGCGGCGGGCTGCGGGCTGGTGGGGGGGCCGGGGGAGGGCGCGCGCGCCCCCCGCCCCCACGCTGCCCACGGGGTAGCCCAGGGCGCCCGCCTCCTCGGCGAGGACATGGCCAAGGCGTGCGTCGACGCTTTCCTCTCCACGCCGTTCGAGGGCGGCCGCCATGCGCGGCGCGTCGCCAAGCTCTCCCAATCCGCGAAGGAACCCGCATGAGCAGCCAGCCCGCCAACGACGTGCAACCCGACGGCTTCTTCACCCGTGGTCTCGCCGACGCCGACCCGGCGGTGTTCGCCGGCGTCGAGCGCGAAGTCGCGCGCGAGAAGGAGCAGATCGAGCTGATCGCGTCCGAGAACATCGTCTCCAAGGCGGTGCTGGAGGCACAAGGGTCGGTCTTCACCAACAAATATGCCGAGGGCTATCCGGGCAAGCGCTACTATCAGGGCTGCGCGCCGTCCGACACGATCGAGAGCCTCGCGATCGACCGCGCCAGGCAGCTGTTCGGCTGCGGCTTCGCCAACGTTCAGCCGCACTCGGGCGCGCAGGCCAACGGCGCGGTGATGCTCGCGCTGACCAGGCCGGGCGACACGATCATGGGCCTCGGCCTCGACGCCGGCGGCCACCTCACCCACGGCGCGCGCGCGTCCATGTCCGGCAAGTGGTTCAACGCGGTCCAGTACGGCGTCACCCGCGACACCCACCTGATCGACTATGACCAGGTCGAGGCGATGGCGCAGGAGCATAAGCCGACGCTCATCATCGCCGGCGGCTCGGCCTATCCGCGCCACATCGATTTCGCCCGCTTTCGCCAGATCGCCGACGCGGTCGGCGCGATGTTCATGGTCGACATGGCGCACTTCGCCGGGCTCGTCGCGGGCGGTGTCCACCCGACCCCGTTCGGCCACGCCCACGTCGTGACGACCACCACGCACAAGACGCTGCGCGGCCCCCGCGGCGGCATGATCATGACCGACGACGAGGGGCTGGCCAAGAAGATCAACTCGGCTGTCTTCCCCGGCCTGCAGGGCGGCCCGCTGATGCACGTCATCGCCGCCAAGGCAGTCGCGTTCGGCGAGGCGCTCGATCCCTCGTTCAAGGCCTATTCGCGCGCCGTCGTCGACAACGCCAAGGCACTGGCGGCACGATTGAAGGAACGCGGCGCGGAGATCGTGTCTGGCGGCACCGACACCCACCTGGCGCTGGTCGACCTCACCCCCCTCGGCGTCACCGGCAAGGATGCGGACGAGGCGCTGGAGCGGTGCGGCATCACCTGCAACAAGAACGGCATTCCGTTCGATCCGCTGCCGCCGGTCAAGACCAGCGGCATCCGCGTCGGCTCGCCCGCCGGCACCACCCGCGGCTTCGGCATCGCCGAGTTCCGCGACATCGCCGACATGATCGCCGACGTGCTCGACGGCCTGCGCAGGAATGGCGAAGCGGGCGACGCGCAGGTCGAGCAGAATGTCCGCGAGCGGGTGAAGGCGCTGACCGCCCGCTTCCCGATCTATCCGGAGCTCTGATTGCGCTGTCCCTTCTGTTTCCACGCCGACAGCCAGGTCAAGGATAGCCGCCCGACCGAGGACGGCGCCTCCATCCGCCGCCGGCGCCAGTGCGAGAGCTGCGGCGCCCGCTTCTCGACCTTCGAGCGGGTGCAGCTGCGCGAGCTGACTGTCGTCAAGAAGGACGGCGAGCGCCAGCCGTTCGACCGCGCCAAGCTGGAACGCTCGATCGCCATCGCCGCGCGCAAGCGCCCGGTGACGACCGACCGCATCGAACGCCTCGTCTCCTCGATCCAGCGCCAGCTGGAGACGAGCGGCGACAGCGAGATCGACGCGGCCCGCGTCGGCGAGATGGTGATGGACGGCCTGCAGGCGCTCGACAGCGTCGCCTACATCCGCTTCGCCAGCGTCTATAAGGACTTCCGCGAGGCAAAGGATTTCGAGAACTTTGCGGGGAGTGTGGCGGAGAAGGAGGGGGAGTAGTCGTCTCCCCCATCCGTTCGCCCCGAGCGAAGTCGAGGGGCCCTGTCGAGCGAAGCGAGACCAAACCGACAATGAGTTTCTGGACCTATATCCTCCGCTGCGCTGACGGCACTTATTATACCGGCCATACGGACGATCTCGAGACACGCGTAGCGCAGCACCAAAGCGGCGCAACGAAGGGGTACACGTTCGATCGACGACCGGTCGCACTGTTCTGGTCGCAAGACTTCCCCACGAGGGCCGAAGCTCTTGAAGCAGAATTGCGGATCAAGCCTTGGTCCCGCGCGAAGAAGGAAGCGCTCGCCGCGGGCAATTGGCAGCGACTCAGCCTCGCCGCCGCTCCACCGGGAGAACGCAGGGCAAGAGCCTCGGCTGCGCTCGGCAATGCCCCTCGACTTCGCTCGGGGCGAACGGTGGAGGGTATCGGTGCAAACACCTTACCCCCGGCCATCGTCCTCGTCCGTCCGCAGCTCGCCGAGAATATCGGCAAGGCCGCCCGCGCCATGCTCAATTTCGGCCTCACCGATCTCCGCTTGGTCGCGCCGCGCGACGGCTGGCCCAATCCCGACGCAGGTCCCGCCGCCTCCGGTGCCAACATGGTATTGGAGCGCGCTCAGCTGTTCGACAGCGTCGTCGACGCAGTGGCCGACTGCACCCACGTCTACGCCACCACCGTACGCAAGCGCGGTGTGACTAAGCCGGTGGTGCGTCCGGACCAGGCCGCCGCTGCCATCCACGCCGAGCCGGGCCGCAGCGCCATCCTGTTCGGCCCCGAGCGGTCCGGCTTGGAGACGGACGACGTCGCGGTCGCCCGCACCATCCTCACCGTGCCGATCAACCCGGAGTTCGGCTCGCTCAACCTTGCCCAGGCGGTGATCCTGGTCGCGTACGAGTGGTCGCGCGGCCAGACGCTGGCACAACCACCCGCGACCGAGCTGGACCCGCCCGCCAGTCAGCAGGAGCTGGACGGCATGATCGGGCAGCTGGAGGAGATGCTGGACGAGGCCGGCTACTTCTTTCCGCCGGATCGCGTGCCCTCGACCAAGCGGACGCTGCGCACCCTGCTCACCAAGCCGGCCTGGTCGGCGCAGGAAGTCCGCACGCTCCGCGGCGTGCTGTCGACGCTGGCGCGGCCGCGGCCGAAATAGGTCACTGCAATACCCAACGGAAGTTTGTCAGCGTTGGTCGAACACCTCGAACTCGTAGGCGATCGACGCCTCTACCAGCAGGTCCCATAACTGCGGAGCGACCTGCGGGGGAATGCCCTCGGCCGCCGCCGCTATGCTGGCATTGGCGATCACTTGCGCCTTGCGCCCTTCATCGCGCACCAGCCCACGCTCCGGCTTGATGCGCGCCGCCGCCCGCATGTAGCCGAAGCGCCGGCCGAGCAGCGCCACTAGTTCCTGATCCACCGCATCGACGCCGCGGCGGACCTCCGCCATCGTCGTGCAGGCATCCGGATCGAGTATCTCTGTCATGCGCGTCCGCATAGAGGGCGGCCCGCCGCTTCCGCAACCTTGACGGCGGCGGCCGCCTCTGCCATGGGCGCGCCTCGCAATTGGCCCCGCATCCCGGTGAAGCGGCGGCCCTGCCTCTCCTTCGAGAACCAGCAGCGCGGCTCCGGGCATTCGCTTGGGCTTCGGCCCCGGCACAACGCAATTGAAGGACGTATGTCATGACGAAGCGCACCAGCGCCAAGTACAAGCTTGATCGCCGCATGGGCGAGAATATCTGGGGCCGTCCCAAGTCCCCGGTCAACAAGCGCGAATATGGTCCCGGCCAGCACGGCCAGCGCCGCAAGGGCAAGGTCTCGGACTTCGGCATCCAGCTGAAGGCCAAGCAGAAGCTCAAGGGCTATTATGGCGACGTGACCGAGAAGCAGTTCAAGAAGGCCTATACCGAGGCGTCGCGCATGAAGGGCGACACCGGCCAGAACCTGATCGGCCTGCTCGAGCGCCGCCTGGACGCGGTCGTGTACCGCGCCAAGTTCGCCCCGACCATCTGGTCGGCCCGCCAGCTGGTCAGCCACGGCCACATCCGCGTCAACGGCGTGAAGTGCAACATCGCCAGCCGCCTGGTGAAGCCGGGCGACGAGCTGACGCTGGGCAGCAAGGCGCAGGAGATGGCGCTGGTGATGGAGGCGCAGGGCCTGAGCGAGCGCGAGATCCCCGACTACATCGCCGCGGACGGCGCCGCCAAGGTCAGCTACGTCCGCGTGCCGACGCTGGACGAGGTGCCCTATCCGGTGAAGATGGAGCCGAACCTGGTCGTCGAATTCTACTCGCGCTGATCCGGCCCAATCCGCATCGAAGTACGAAGAGGCGGCCGACCGGCCGCCTCTTTCTTTTTGCACACCGCAGATCCGATCACTTACTGCCCGACGTGCAACTGTGTGCGCAGGAAGGCGTCGGCCTTCGTCAGCATGTCCGCACGCGCATCACCGTCGGGCAGTTGATGGTCGAGCCCCGGATAGACGACGAGCGTGCTCTGCTTGCCGGCACGCTTGAGCGCCGCATCCATCGCGCGGGATTCGCCGACATCGACGTTGAGGTCGCGGTCGCCATGGAACATCAGCACGGGCGCCTTGATCGCACCGGCGTGGCGGAGCGGCGATCCGGCGACCGCCTCTCCTCCGGTGCCGATCTCGCGCGATGCGACATAGTAACCGCTAAACACGCGATATTGCTCGCGCAGCATGTCGAAGTCGGTGACAGGTGCGACCGCGATCGCTGCCTTGAACAGATCGGGGTCGATCACATTGGCCTGCAGCGCCGCATAGCCGCCGTAGGACCAGCCGACGATCGCCAGCTTGCCCTTCGCAGCGATACCCTCCTTGTCGAGCCAGCGACCGGCATCGAGAATGTCGCTGATCGCCTGGCGCCAGGACCGTAAGCCGTTGCCGTTGAGGAAGCTGGTTCCGTAGCCTGCCGAGTCGCGATACTGGGGCTGCAGCACGGCGAAGCCTCGCGCCGCGAAATACTGGCTGAGCCAGTCGAAGCCCCATTCGTCGCGTGACGACGGACCGCCGTGCGGCAGCACGATCGCGGGCAGACCTCTGCTCGGCCCGCCCGGCGGCAGCGTCAGATAGGCTGGAATGCGCGTACCGTCCGCGGCCGGATAACTGATCGCCTGGACGGTCGCCCGCCGCTGCGATGCGAGCGGCGGGCGCGACTGCAGCACTTCCACCATCTTCTTCGTATCGCGGTCGAACAGGTAGAAGCGGCCGGGATCGGCGTCGCCACTGGCGAAGATCAGCAGCTTGCGCTCGTCGGCGCTGGCGCTCGCGATATCGATCAGCGGGGTTTTCGGCAGCGCGCGCGCCAGACCGGCCGCGAGCGCCTGATATTCCGGATCGAAGTAGACGACGTTCCGCCGGTCGGTGACGTACGTTGCGCCGATCACACGCCCGTGCCGGCCGATCGTCACCACGTCGTCGACGTCCACCTCCGGATCGGCGTAGACGAGTTCGGTCTTCTTGGTGCCGTCCAGGCTGACCCGGTAGAGCGCGTCACGTCCCGAGCGGTTGTCGAGCGCGTAGGCGACGTTCTTGCCGCCATCGACCGCTATGGGCCGCAGGCCCGGCCCGCGATATGCGACTTGGCTGAACGGCTGCCAGTCGCCGCCGCCCGACGTACGGTAGCGGTAGTCGGTGATGTTCGTCGCCACCTGCGCGATCATGCTCCGGTCCTGCGCCATGATCCGCACCACGCCGTTACCGTCGGCGATGTAGTCGATCGCCATGACATTGGGTGGCGCTACCGTCGTGCCCCGTCCTGTCGCTGCGTCGACCCGCTCGACTCCAAGGCCGTCCTTGTTGCGGACGATGTTCGTATCCCTGTTCCGCTGACGGACGGTGTCGCGGATCATCAGCACCGAGCCGTCGCCCGCCAGCCAGTCGATCACGCGTCCGTCGTCCATCGACATCCGGCTGCCGTCGTCGTTGCGTTTCGAGAGAGGCACGCCTTGCTTGCCGTCGATCCCGACCGAGAGGGTGCGCCCATAGAGCAGCCGCTGACCGATGCCGGCCGTGACGAAGGTACCCGTCATGCGGCAGATGATCCGGTCGTTCGATGCCCATCCGCAATTGCGCAGGATCAGCGGATCGCCGCCGGCGGCGAGCACCGGCCGGGTGCTGCCGTCGGCCAGGTCCTCGACCACCGCCGTCGTACCCGCGCCCTTGGCCGGTGCGATGAAAACGAGATGCTTGCCGTCCGGCGACAGCGCGGCGAAGCTTGCCCATGGACGCGCCCCGAAGAGACGTGCCTGCTCGTCCGCGGTCTGCGCGGCTGCCGCAGTTGCCATACCACATGCAATTCCGATCAGCAGCAGACGAGACGATGCGCGCACGCCGCGCCCGATCGCCCCACAACTTGCCCGGTCTGCTCCGAAAATATTCTCCCCACCCGCACGCAACAGCGTAGCAGCTCTCGAATCCATCGGCATTGTCCCCCCCCCAAGTCCCTGACGCGCAGCTTGCCGAAAATCGGGAAGGCTTCAAGCGGTTGCGGCAATCCGACGGGAATGTAATGGCGCGCGCCGGATTGAAGCGGAGACACTGCCCGATGCGCCAGCCTGCCGAGTGGTCGCCGCACGATGCGGTCTGGATCGGCTTTCCGAGCCATGCCGAACTCTGGGAAGACGACCTTGCGCCCGCACGGAAGGAGGTCGCCGCGTTTGCGCGAGCCGTGCATGCGGACGGACGTGGCGAGCGGGTGATCCTGGTTGCCGCCGATGAGCAATCCGCCCAGGTCGCACGCATGCTCGCCGAAGCGGCTGAGGTGATCGTCCAGCCGTTCGGCGACATCTGGCTGCGCGACACGGGCGCTATCGTCACTACCGGTGCCGGCGGCCGGCGCGCGGCGCGGTTCGGGTTCAACTGGTGGGGCGGCAAATATCACCTGCCCGGCGACGAAGGCGTCGGCGGGCGGCTGGCGGAGGCTGCAGGCTTGGCTGTCGACCGGCACGACTGGGTGCTGGAGGGCGGCGCGATCGACGTCGACGGCACCGGTCTCGCCGTCACCACCGAGCAGTGCCTGCTCAACCCCAACCGCAATCCCGGCCTGCTGCGCGAGGACATCGAGCGCGGGCTGCAGACGGCGCTCGGCATCGATCGCCTGCTATGGCCGGGCGAGGGGCTCGCCAACGACCATACCGACGGCCATGTCGACAATCTGGGACGCTTCGTCGCGCCCGGGCCGCGCGCACGACCCCCGCCCGCCCGCTCGGGTGGCCCCCGATCCCGG